>CAYVVX010000093.1:5332-12100 GCA_964455315.1 uncultured Planctomycetales bacterium
CCCACTTCGCAAAAGCCCAGCTTCGCCCGCAATGGTCCAGATGTATGCCAAGATGCGGGTAGCGTTGGGCCAGTTCGGAGACAGCCTCCTCATCCATGTGGCCGGCGGTGTCCACGATTGCGTACAGGTGGTGCTCGTTGCCGAACTGATACCAGGCGCTCAGGGAGGAGTCGTGATATCGAATTCCCTCGCGCGGCGCCAACGTCTTCATGCCTGGGAAGCCGAGAGCGACATGGTAGCGTTCGATGTCTCTGGCGATCTCATCGGCGGCTTGATGCGTCGGATTACTGGTCAGGACTCCCACGTAGTGATCAGGGTAGCGTCGCACCGCGTCCAAGATCACCTGGTTCCCCACCTCCGTGTCCATGTTGAGAGGCCCGGACCAGGACATCACCGCCGTCCGGTTGATGCCCACGCGTTCGCGGATTCGCAGCATTCCCGCGGCGTCGCCGTTGAGCATCACGTGGTGGGCACCCCCGGTGTGAGAGCCGTCAGCGAGGATATGGCAATGGGCATCGAGAACATCGTACGGCAGGGGCAGGCCCAGGCGAGCGGCCGCGGTGATGTCGTCGTGCCATGTTTCGGGGGCGGGAGACGACGCGGGACCGGCCCCGCCCAGCAATCCTCGCAGGTTGTCACCGGCGATCCGGGCAGCCTCCGATCGGGTCAGCAACGACCAGTCGCAGAATCCGCGGGCGGCGCCGGGCGATTTCTCCATCGCCCCGGTCCCGAACAGGCAGCGCTCGACACCGAAGCGCTCCGCGAAGTACTCGACGGCATAGTGGGCCTGAAAGGCGGAGAACTCAATGTGGAGATGAGGATAGGTCTCCATCAGATCCATCACCTGCCGCCACTGGTGCCAGCCATGTCCGGTCATGAGCACCGGTGTGTCGTTCAACAGCCGGAGCAGCTGATCTTCCAGATCAAAGTCCCGGGCCGCATAGTCGGCGGAAATGAGGACGAGCAGCCTTCGGCCGACGATGGCATCACGCAGCTCACCCCAGATTCGCTCGCGCATCGGGATCCGATAGTGCCGGGGTTCAATTCTGACAGCCCGCACATCATTGCGGTCGAGCTCCTCCATGAACCGTTCCACGATCGGGAACTCTCCACTTGTGGACGGCAGGGCCACCCAGCAGGGAAACAGGCGATCGCGATAGGGCGCAATCTCACTGATCAGCCGCCGATTCCCGGCCATGGGGTCATCGTTCAATGCCAGGGTGTGAGTGACGAGCCCGCCGGCAATACCTGCCAGCTCGTAGTCTTCCAGGAGATGCTGGAGGGTCCAGCGCGCCTCCGCGGCTTTGCCGGGGCGCGGTCCATAAACGGCGTTGGCGTCGAAGTAGATCAACTCATCCATGGTGTCACAGGGTCAATCGCTGGCCTCGCCCATGTCCACGCCTTCGGCACGTACTTCCGCGCCCGGTCCGAAAGTGCACAGCCAGAAGCCATCGTCGGGCTTGCACATACCCTCGGGCAGCGACTCGCCCAGCGTAATGATGCCCTCGTCAATGAATTGCCCTTCCCTGCCCTTGGCGGGACTGACCGATACAACTGGAACAAACCGCCTGCACGCAGCATCACAGAGGCGGCTGCCGGGAAAGATCCCCGGCACCATGCCGAGCTTCGTCCGGGTGATCACTCGATCCCTCTCAATGCGCAGCACCTTCCCGCGCCCGATGCGAAGATCATCATCGACGACAATCGCCACGCCGCCGGTTACCTGTCCGGCGGCCGTGACTGTATGACGGTTGGTCCGGCCGCCTTGCTGGAACGCGAGGGATCGACCGACTAGGGATTCGGCGGAAACTGGTGAATCAAACTGGATGATCACACGGGCCTCCTCGGGAGCGACCTCGACTACCCGACCAGTGAGCGGCGGCAGTTGACAAGTGACCGGCGCGGATCCTTCCAACGAACAATTGTTCTTCTCTGCAAAGGATCCTCCGGATCGAACCCAACGCCGGACGGCGCCCCGTTCGTCGAGTGTCACCAGTAACACGTCAGCATCGGTCCGGATGTTACCGTGCTCGGGCCAGGCGCCTTCCGAGAGACGATAATAGATGACGTCTCGAAGCGGAGGCCTCCGGACGTCCAGGATGATCCCGGCGTCGGTCCGCTCGCATGAAGAACCGACCACCATCATCGCGTCCTTGGACGGTTCCATCACCGCGACGAACGTGCTCTGCAGCGGGTCGTCGGTCTTGCGCATACGATGGGCCAGCAGGTAGCGCAGCATCTCCTTGTAGCGCAGGGGCGAAGTCTGAGCTTCGGCCGATATGACTTCGTCGTCGGCTTGCGGATGGAAACGGATCTGGAGGCGAACCCGATCGTCACGGGCATGGCGGAAACCGATCACCGGCTCCCCCGCAAGCAGCCGGCGACAGTTGACGAAATGCGAAAACCCACTGCCGTAGTAGTCATAGAAGGTGCCCTTGTAGTCTTCCTGCATCATGACCGGCCGATCGTACATCTCCCCTACCGCCACGTGCTCGCCAGCCAACGTGCCAGGGGCGGGCTCGGACCATTCCCCCGCTTCGTCGGTCACCTCGCCCGAAGGACCATGCAGGCTGTAGTGGTGCTCGTCTCCACCGGACACTCGGAAAAGGTCCACCAGGTAGCCCGGACCACCTTCCGTCTCGACCATCAAGAGCGCCCGCCGGTAGGTGTGGGTTTGCGGGTAGAACGACGGCCCCCCGTCTGCGTCGATCAGCCGCAGCGGATCCGAATCCAGGTAGCGCATGACCTGAGCCGGGCCGAACTCATGGGCCTGCCGGCGATCCACCATGACCGTGTTGTGGGCGATGGTGTTACTCGTCCAGGACATGCGCCCCGGCGTGTAGCCGTCGCTTTGATCAGGATAGCCCAGATCCGGCATCATTTTCTGCCCGAATGCGAACAGGTCGAAGTTGAGCGGATCGCGATGAGAATGCCCATCGACGTGGCCGAAGTACATCGATACGCCCCAGGTGTGATCGCTGTTCTCCAGCAAGCCCATACCGTAGCCATCGAGCAAACGGGCACGCGGCACCGGCGGTGACGTATCGCCGGACGGACTTGGTACAAATGCATCCTGAAACAGGCTTTCGTAATCGGGGTATGCCTCGAGATACCGGTTGCGATGGATCCAGGCCCGCATGATCGGCTGATGAAACATGCTCGCTGTAATGACGCTGGTCCGTGCGTTGGGGCCCACGAGCCCGCCGTAGGGCGAACCGGAATCGCCCTGGTCGGGGGTGAACTGGTTGAGCATGGCGATACGCAAGGGCACCGAGGACAGGGCGGCAAGCTTGCGTTTCAAGTCCTCCGGCAGCATCCCCTCGCGCTCAAGAAGCTCGGCAACAGGAATGATCTCCTGCGGCCAGATGACGTTGTAAGCAGGCGACACCTCGGTGGGAAATCCGTCGCGAAAGACGGCGTTGAACAGGGCGTATTTGAACCCCTCGTGCAGATTGTGCGGTACCCGGTCCGGGTCGATGATCTGCCGGAGCCAGGTATCCCGCGGGCCGTTCTGCCGACAGATCGCGGCGAGGGCGTACGCGGACTGGTGCATGCCGTAGTTGCCCAGGATGTCGTTCTCCCAGACGGCCTCCATGCCCTCCTCCAGAAGGTTAGCCTCGATGAGACCGCGCAACTGCTCACCGCTGAGGCCAAACTCGGCTTGGAGTTGGGCGTCGGAGTCGATCCGCTCCCAGACCGCGTCGTAGGCTTCGGCCAGCCAACTCAAGGTCCTGGTTTCCGAGACGTAGTTGAGGATGCGCCCCCAGGCATAGGGATCCTTGAACTCCACACCGCGGCGCGACTGGGTGCGATAGTGCATGCTGGGGTAACGTTTGGCGATTTCCACGAGAATCACCGCCGCTTTGTGGGCGTATTTCTGGTCACCCGTGAGCGTGTACGCACGCCCAAGGTCGCGAACCCCGGGCAGGATCTTCGAACTCCACTGCCAGTTACACCCGTAGGCGATGAACCAGTACCGATTGCCCTTGGCGTCGTACCAGCCCCAGCCGTCGTCGTAATGCGACATGCCTTCGCGGTTACGGTCCTTGAAGTCCGCGGCTAGGCTGGCGGCGAAATCATTACCCGGGTACACCTTGCCGTCGATCGGACACTTCACCTGATAGGGATGCTCGGGATCGAGAATCCAGGGGTACGTCCCGCGCTCATAGATGCGCTCCCCGCACGCGGGGCAGCCGGCGTTGCCCACGCTGTAGGACCGCGGCACCGAGGCGGGAGGAATCAGACTCCGGGCCTCATCGTCTGAACGCCGCGTCCAGAATTCTGCCTCGGCCAGCACGGCGTCGCGCACCTTTGCTGCGCTGGCATCGGTATCGATACGACGGCGCGCCTCCTCGATCCGGGCGTCGGTCAGCAGCGTGCGCGAGGTTTTCAGAGGGTAGCGCGGCGCGGGAAGCTCATCCTCCGCGCGCACCGGTTGTGCGAGGATGCCAATCAACAGCGCCACGAACAGCAGCAGTCCGGTGACCATACCCTTCTTCCCGCTGAGGCAGCACTTCTTGTACTTGCGTCCCGATCCACAGGGGCATGGATCGTTGCGACTGGGGCCTGGCGGGTGCGACGAGCGCCGTCGATGAACACTCTGCTCGTCGGCCGGTGATGCAGAGGCCGGGGAAGAGGGCATGGCCCGCCACAGCGCCTCGGCCATGCGCTTCATGGCCGGGGCGATGTGACCAAAGAACCGCCGGTAGCCCTCGCACAGATAGTTGAGACCCGGCTCACCGTCCGGCGAGACCAGGATGCGATTCTTCGGGCACTCCCCGTTGCAGGCGAAGCGCACCTCGCAGCGCCGACAGTGAGCGGGCAGGGCGTCCCGCTTGGCCATGCCAAATGCTTTCTGAGCAGTTGAGTCGACCATCGCAGGCAAGGTTCCCTCGCAGATGCTGCCAAGCCGGTGATCGGCGGTCACAAAGTGATCGCAACTGTAAACATCGCCATTGTGCTCGAGGGCCAATGCTCGCCCGCAGGTCTCACGAAAGATGCACAGCCCCGGCTCGTGCCCCGTCCATGCAGCCAGGGCTTCGTCGAATGTCTGAACGAACACGCGGCCGACATCGTGAGCATGCCATTCATCGAACACCGAGATCATGAACTGCCCGAACTGGGCGGGCAGGACACTCCGATCGCTGACCAGGCTCGCGGGCTCAGCGACGGTATTGGCGGTCGACAGCATTCCTGACACGATGCCGGGGCGCTTCTCCACCAGCGGAATGAACTGCATGAACCGAACGCCACGTCCGCGCAGGAATCGGTATACCTCCAGCGGATGATCGGCATTGAGTCGATGGATCACCGTGAGCACGTTGTATTCGACCTCATGCTTCTGGAGATTCGCCAGTGCCCGCATGACCAGGTGATGGGTGGGAAGTCCCTGCCGGTCCAGGCGATAGGGATCGTGCAACTCGGCGGGCCCGTCCAGCGACAGCCCCACCAGGAAACCATGCTGCCTCAGAAAGGCGCACCAGTTGTCGTCGAGGCAGACGCCGTTGGTCTGAATCGTGTTTCGACACACCATGCCGGTACGCGTGTGGTGTTGCTGCAACTCGACCGCACGGGCGTAGAAGCTGATCGGCAGGAGCGTGGGCTCGCCGCCCTGCCAACTGAAGATGACCTCCGGCGTATCGGGCGGCTGGGCGTCGATGTACTGGCGAACGAATCGCTCGAGCACCCCTTCTTCCATCGCCCAATGCCGATTGCCGGGATAGAGTTCCGCCTTCTCGAGATAGTAGCAGTAGCTGCAATCGAGATTGCAGATCGGCCCGACCGGCATGGTGAGGATGTGGAACGGAGCTCGCGCCGGCTGCGACGCTGCCGTCATTGCACTCGTCCGGGGTCCGAAACTCAATCCACAGGCCTCCGAGTTGCGGGGCGTTGGCTCGCTGCGATAGCGTCGGGGGGTCGGTCGCTCATCGCCGGGCGATATGAACCACCACCGACCCGCTCAATTCGAAGGGAGCGCGCAGCCCCTTCTCGTCCGCCGGGATTTCACTCGACTGCCCGCCGATGCGCACCGTGTAGCTCTTGCCCGGGACGATACGGAAGGGGCCATCCTGAATGCTCAACGCGCCTTTGCCCGAACCGTTCGCGTTCAACTTGATCGCATCGACATCGTAGCGGGTGACCAGGATATTCACGGCATTCTCCATCGCCAGTTCGATCGGGATCCTCTCGATCGCGGCTGATTCGCGATCGTCCAGCTCCAATTCCGTGCGCACACCCTGCTCATCGACCGTGGAGATGAAGTGACTGGGAACCTCCATGCCGCGACCGTCGAAATGATGCACCGCGTGAAGCTGCTGGTCGCCCTCCCACCCGAATACACCCGGGCGGTTGGTCACGATGCGCTCCTTACCGTGGACGATACCGGCGTGGATCGACTCGAAAGTGATCGGGTACATGTAGGACACCAGCGTCCTGCGTTTGACGAACTCCTGCTCTCCGTACCAGAAGTAGAGGGCCCCGAGATCGAGCTTGGCGAGGATGTCCGTGTAGACGTCCTCCTCGGAGCGGATAAAGGTCTGGTTACCCAGCGGTGTGACCGTCCGTCCGAGGTGCAGCCCGGCGATGGGCTGCTGGTCGCCACCGCCGGTCTCGTTGCAGGTGATGATGTTCTCCTTGAGCAGCGAGAACGGGGCCGGCTTGTCGTTGATGATGACGACGCCGCTGGCGTCCGAGAATTTCCGGGCCACCGCCTTCAGCACCGGCAGCGCCGTCAGAGTCACACTGGCCTTCCTGCGCGTGACCAGCTTT
>CAYVVX010000094.1:0-10864 GCA_964455315.1 uncultured Planctomycetales bacterium
TGCTACGTAAACGACTGAGAAAACGAGGAGATGCAGCTTAAGTTAATGGCATTCGACCATGAAGACCATCTTTGACCTTTGTGAGCCGAGACAGGATGTCGTCGAGGGCCGGATGAAGGACGAGGAGCCGGAGGAGGCGCCCGTCGAGGAAGCGACGGCGGACGAAGTGGAGGTGCCGGCGCCGGTGCCGGTCGATGAGCGGCGGCGGCGGATCTGGTCGCTGATCAGGAACGCTCCGAAGCGGGCCGACGGCGCCATGGTGGCCGTGGTGACCAGCGCGGTCGAGCCGTGGCCGCACCAGTTGCGGGCGTACAAGCGGATGCTGGAGAGCTGGCCGTTCCGGCTGCTGATCGCGGATGAGGTGGGGTTGGGCAAAACCATCGAGGCGGGTCTGCTGATCCGGCATGTGTGGATCGCGGAGCTGGCCAAGCGCGCGCTGATCATGGTGCCCAAGGCGGTGCTGACGCAGTGGCAGTCGGAACTTTACGAGAAGTTCAACCTGGTGGTGCCGATCTACACGGGGCAGTCGCTGCGCTGGCCTGAGTCTCACGGCCGCGAGGGGCCGGGCGAGGAGAAGATCGGGCGAAGCGAGTGGTCGAAGCAGCCGCTCGTGCTGGTCAGCAGTCATCTCATGCGGCGACAGGATCGGGAGAAGGAACTGCTCGACGCGGAGCCGTGGGATCTGCTGGTGCTGGATGAGGCCCATCACGCGCGGCGCAAGGCGCCGGGCACGCTTCAGGAGGGCCCGCCCAATCGGCTGCTGCGGCTGATGCAGCGGATCAAGGAGAAGTCGCAGGCGATGCTGCTGCTTTCGGCGACGCCGATGCAGGTGCATCCGGTGGAATTGTTCGACCTGCTGGACCTGTTGGGATTGCCGGCGGAATGGAACAGGCAGGTGTTCCTGAATTACTTCGAGACACTGGGGCGGAATCCGGATGCGGCGCAGTTGCATGCGGTGGCGAAGCTGTTCCAGGTGACGGAGCAGGTGTTCGGGGCGTTGCCGGAGACGGAGATCGTTCGCATCGGGGAGGGCTGCGGGGTATCGGGCAGCGTTCAGCAAGGCAAGGTGCTCAGCGCGCTGCGGGATCCGCAGGCGACCATTCCATTGAAGCGGTTGTCGACGAATCAGCGACAGATGGCCCTGGCGCTGCTGAAGGCGGCGAGCCCGGTGCGGCATCGGATGTCCCGGCACACACGCAATCTGCTGCGCGAGTATCACAGGCTCGGCGTGTTGGAGACGCCGATCCCGGATCGGGTGGTGGAGGATCTGCCGGTGACGCTCTCGACGGCGGAGCGGGCGCTGTATGACGCGGTCGAGGATTACATCAGCGACACATACGAGAATGCCCAGCACGAAAAGAAGACCGCGGTCGGATTCGTGATGACTATTTATCGGCGGCGGCTGGCGAGCAGCTTTCAGGCATTACGGCAGACCTTGAACAACCGGCTGGCTCAGCTTGCCGATCCGGCGAAGGCGCAGACAAGCGATGAACGCCTGGACGAGGACGTGTCGCAGGATGAGACGGCCGAGGACGTGATGACCTCGGAGGATGCGGCCGCGTACGAGCACGAGGCGCTGCAGGTCGAGGAGCGCGAGGCCATTCAGGTGCTGTTGAAGAGCATCGCGAAGCTGGGCACGGATTCGAAGGCGCTGAAGCTGCTGGAGAAGCTCAAGGCGACGCTGGGTGATGGTTACGACTCGGCCATCGTGTTCACGCAGTACACGGACACGATGGATTTTCTGCGCGAGTTCCTGGCCGATCGGCTGGATCTGCCGATTGGCTGTTACAGCAGTCGTGGCGGCGAGACTCGGGATGCTTCGGGGGTGTGGGTGAAGTGCGACAAGGAACGGATCAAGCGACTGCTGCGCGAGGGGACGATCAAGCTGCTGATCTGCACGGACGCCGCGGGAGAAGGTTTGAACTTGCAAACCTGCGGCGTGCTGGTGAACTACGACCTGCCTTGGAACCCCATGAAGGTGGAGCAGCGGATCGGCCGAATCGACCGCATCGGGCAGCGCTATCCGAAGATTCGTGTGATCAACCTGGCGTACGCGGATACGGTGGAGGCGGATGTCTACTTCGCGCTGAGTGATCGGATTCAGTTGTTTCATGGGCTGGTGGGCAAGCTTCAGCCGATTCTGTCGCAGTTGCCGAAGGAGTTCGAGGCGGCCGCGCTTCGCCGGCGCGAAGAGTGGGAGCGCAGCCGGCATGAGGCTGTGCAGCATGTGAGCGCGATGGTCAGCGAAGCCGAGGGGCAGGCGTTTGATATCGACGAAGTGAGCGAGGCGGATCTATCGCCGCCGGTGATGCCGGCACCGCCGATTACGCCGGAGGATGTGACCGAGGTGCTGCGGCGGGCGGAGTTGCTGCCGGATGGGGTGGAGTGCCAGGAGTTGGACCCGGGGACTTTCAGCCTGCGCGTGCCGGGACAGGCGGAGGCGATTCGCGTGACCGCGAGTCCGCGGGTGTTCGACGAGCACTTCGGCAGCCACCAGATGGTGATCCACGACAGTCGGGCGTTTCGTCGGTTGTTGGAGTTAGTACCGGCGGAAGCGGGGGGGATGGATGGGGAAGGGGAGCGTTTGGCGGATTACCTGATGCAGTGAGGGGCTCGGCGACCTTGGCAAGAACTACCACTTGGTTAGGAGGATATGCATGAAGATCTCCACTGTTCTCGATCACATCGACTCCGGACACATGGCGTTGCCCGAGTTCCAGCGCGGTTATGTCTGGAGTCGCGATCAGGTGCGCGGGCTGTTCGACTCCCTGTATCGCAGGCATCCCGTGGGAGGCTTACTGGTCTGGGTGACCGAGTCGAAGGGTGCCAGCCATCGGGGTGATGGGCAGCTTGCCCCGGGCGTGGTCAAACTGCTTCTCGACGGTCAGCAGCGCATGACCTCGATCTACGGTGTGGTGCGCGGCAGGCCGCCGCGATTCTTTGACGGCAACGCTCGGGCGTTTACGGGGCTTCAGTTCAATCTCGAAGCCGAGACGTTCGAGTTCTATCAGCCGGTGAAAATGAAGGATGATCCGCTCTGGATCGATGTCACTGAGCTGATGCGGAAGGGCAATGCCGGCCTGGGTGGATTCGTGACGGCGCTGTCACAGGATTCGGCGAGGGCATCGAAGATCGGCGATTACGTCGCCCGGCTGTCGCAGTTGCTCGGCATCATCGATGTGGACCTTCACGCCGAGGAAGTCACCGGCGAAGGTAAGTCGATCGATGTGGTGGTGGACATCTTCAACCGCGTGAACTCCGGCGGTACCAAGCTGTCGAAGGGCGATCTGGCGCTGGCCAAGATCTGTGCCGACTGGCCTGACGCCCGCGAGGAGATGAAGACGCGCCTGAAGGAGTGGGCTCAGCACGGGTACGACTTCAACCTGGACTGGTTGCTTCGGTCGGTGAACACCGTGCTCACGGGCGAAGCGAGATTCCTCTACCTGCACGACAAATCCGCTGATGAGGTGCGCGAGGCGCTCAAGCGGGCCACGAAGCATATTGATACCAGTCTGAATCTGATTGCCGGCAAGCTTGGCCTCGATCACGATCGGGTATTGTTTGCCCGCTTCGCCGTGCCGGTCATGGTGCGGTACCTGGATCAGCGCAAGGGACCACTGACGGAGGTGGAGCGCGACAAGATGATGTTCTGGTTCGTTCACGCGGGCATGTGGGGGCGCTTCTCGGGTTCCACGGAGACCTACATCGATCAGGATCTGGCCATGCTGGAGGGCACCGACGGCGGGCTGGACAAGCTGCTCGACCAGCTTCGGCTGTGGCATGGGGCGCTGCGAGTCGAACCGGGCCACTTTACCGGCTGGAGCCGGGGCGCTCGCTTCTATCCGGTGCTTTACCTGCTCACTCGGATGGGTGAAGCGCGTGACTGGGGATCTGGCTTGCCGCTCAAGGCAAGCCTGCTGGGCAAGCACAGTCGGCTGGAGGTCCATCACATCTTCGCCAAGGCTCGGCTGAAGAAGCCCAAGGGGCGCTACAAGCGTCCCCAGATCAATGCCCTGGCCAACTTCTGCTTTCAGACCAAGGACACGAATCTCAACATCAGCGATCGGCTGCCAGAGGAGTACTTCCCCGAGGTGGAGGCCAACCATCCCGGCGCGCTGGCGTCCCAGTGGGTGCCCATGGACGAGAAGCTCTGGAAGATCGAGAACTACCTAGAATTCCTCGAAGCCCGCAAGGTGCTGTTGGCCGAGGCAGTCAATCGACGCCTCGTCGAGTTGCTGCACGGCGACACGCGCTGGCTGGAGGGCACTGCGTCCGTACCTGAATCCGCTGCGGAGACCATCGTTGGCGGCATCACCAGCGAGGAGGAGGAAGAGGAGATCGAGGAGTTGAACGAGTGGGTGGCGGCCCGCGGGCTTCCGATGGGCGTCGTGTCCTACGATTACGCGGACCCGGAGACGGGTGAGCAGAAGGCCGTCTTCGATCTGGCGTGGCCGGAGGGGCTGCAACCTGAACTGAGCGCTCCGGTCGCGGTCCTGCTCAACGAGGGCGCGGAGACGATCGCCGCAGCCAGTGCCGGAGGATTCCGCTGCTTCACCAGTATCCGGGAGTTCAAGGTATACGTGGAGACTGAGATCCTCTCGGAGGCGGCGGCGTGATCCGATCAGAAAAACTTCAATTGGATGTTTGCAGCCGGCACAGCTTGAAGGTCTCATGATTCAGCCCCCAAAGCGATCCCGCCCCGTAGGCCAGCCGGAGATAGTGTCCGTCGAAGCTCTTCCGGGTGGCCGCGTCGAGCCGGCCGGTTGAGAGCAGGGCCTCGGGGTCCGCGCCGTAGATCCGGCCGCTGTGGCTGCAGATCCACAGCAGCCCGTCGCCGTAGGTCAGCCCGCAGACCTGCATGTCCGCCGACACCGCCCAGCCGAGCGGCTCGCGGGTTGCGGGGTCCTCGGCGTAGAGGCCGACCTTGTTCCGTTCGGTGTCGCACTCCAGGTACCAGACGCGCTTCCCGTCGAAGGCCACCCCATACGGCCAGTCGAGCTTGGGATTGTGTTCGAGGAACATGCGGCCCTGCGGGTCGAATTGATACAGGCGCCCCGGGTAGACCTCCGTGCCGACGAGCCGATTCTCAATCAAGCCGAGCCCGGTGGTGCCCGCGGCCAACTCGGCCATCGGCTCGAACCGGCCATCGGGCAAGGTCTGTCGAAACAGGTGAATCGAACCGTCCTTCGTCGCGGTCAGGTACACGTGCGTATCGTCGACGGCGAGGGCATGAACCTGGTCAAACGGAAGCTGCATGCATTCGATCGCGTCCCCGAACCGCGGCGGCTGCCGTTGAACAAGGATGTCGAGGCGGACATGCCGGTCGACCTTGGGCATCACGAAAAGGTTGGGCTCGACCTGCTCATAACCGTTCCCGGATACCTGAAGAACCGCAGTCGACTGCTGGGCGGCGACCGGGAGCTCGTAGGCACCCCAGTCATCGACCGGGCAGGGCTTACTCCGCTCAATGGCCACCTCCACCCCGGTTGCCGGGCGGCTGGTCACGACATCCCTGACGAAGCCAACCGCTTTGGGCCGGTCGGCCAGGCCTCGAACGGCCGTCACCTCATCCAGCCAGAAACGTACCTTGGCCGGTGGCAAACTGCCCGACGTGGCAGCGACCGCGTAGAAACGAAGATGCCAGGATTCCAGGTTGGAGAGGTCGAAGACGCGCGCCTGCGTGTCCGGCGACGCGTCGAGGTCACGGACCAGCGCCGCCCGCTCAGTGGCCGCGATCTCCACGCGTATCCTTCGCTTGGTGCTGGGTAGCGGATGGTTGCGGTCGCTCAGCAGGTCGAGGAGCCGCACCGACCGGTCCGGCTCGACAAGCTCGTCCGGCGTGTTTTCGGTGATGAAGACCATGCAGCCGCCCTGCATGGCCTCGCAGGACAGTTCCAGATCGTAGTAGCCCTCACCGTATTCCTTCAGATCGGTCACGTGGTCCAGCCAGAGATCCTGCAGCGAGCTCCAGCCATGCTCGGACGTGGCCTCCGTCTCCAGCAGAAGCAGGCCGTGGTTCTGCGAGAGTTGGTAGCGGGCGGTGGTCGACTGCTCATCCGTGCCCCGGCGCTGCTCACCCCAGCGCCAGAGCTTGTCGTTGATGATGGAGCCGTCAAAGTGGTCGGCGAAGATCAGGCGCTCCCGGGGTACAGATTCATGGGCGATGACGCCCGATGTGGGGGCCTTTGAATCGCCGCCCTTCCTGTAAGCGAGCAATACCGCCAGCACGAGGAGGGCGGTCGACAGCGTGATGGTGACTGCCAGCCGCCACCGGAACCCACGCCGGGCCCGCTTGCGAAGATGCGGCCGCCCACCCCGTTCGATCCCGCGCAGGTCCGCCATCACATCCGACATGTGGGCATAGCGATCGCGCAGCTCCCGGGCCATCGCTGTCTCGGCCACACGCGACAGCCCCTCGACCAGCGGCACCGACGACGGCGGCAGCGGCTGCGGCGGACCGGCCAGCACCTGCTGCACGATCTCCTGCGAGGTTCGCCCGTCGTAGGGCCAGCGCCCGCTGAGCATCTCATACAACATGGCCCCGAAGGCGTAGATGTCGCAGCGGAAGTCGCCCGCCTTGCCGGCCGCGACCTCGGGGGCCAGGTACGGGGCGGTACCCTGGCACTGGGGCATGTTCGGATCGACGATCGACTCGTTGACCAGCGTGGTACGCCCCAGGCCGAAGTCGGCCAGCCAGGTGCGCCCGCTGCCATCGAGCAGCACATTCCCCGGCTTCAGATCGCGGTGGATGATCCCCTTGTCGTGGGCGAAGGCCAGGGCGTCGGCGATGTCCAGGCACACCCGCAGCGTCATCTGCGGGTCGAGCGGCTCACCGGGCCGAAGCAACTGGGCCAGGCTCCCTCGCTCCATGTACGGCATCACGAAGTACGGCCCGTGCGGCCGATCCGCGACCTCGATGATCTGCAGGATGTTGGGGTGGGCGAGTTTCTGCGTGTGCCGGGCCTCGACCAGGAACCGATGGACCGCGTGCGGCTCGCCGACCAGTTCGGGCCGCAGCAGCTTGATGGCCACGCGCTTCTCGCTGCCGGCCGCCCGCGCGAGCAGTACCAGCCCCATGCCGCCCATGCCCAGGATGCGCAGGATCTCGTACTGGTCGAGGTTGGCCAGCAGGCCGGGCCGGGACGGCGGGTCGAGCACACGGGCCTGCAGCAGCCGGCCGATCGGATCAAAGGAAAGCAGGGGAGCAGCAGGTTCGGAACTGGTGGCTGAGGGGTCTTGCTCGGCACTCATTACGTCATGCCCAACGACAGATTCAGAAAGTCGATCCCTTCCTTCAGCAGCGCCCTGGTGCGCTCATCCACCCAGTTCTGCTCCAGGCACCAGCGCAGGCCCGCCTTGAGCGACGCGTTGTCCAGGCCGGAGATGCGCTGCCCGCAGCGGATCAGCGCCACGGTGATGCTCGCGAAGTACAACAGCCGGCCGACCTCGCGCGGCAGCGGGCTCTCCGGGTGCTCCACCATGGCCTTGGCGAATTGCTTGGTGAGCGTGAGCAGCTCGACCGGCGGATGCGGATGATGCAGCAGGTCGTCGAAGCTCCTGATCAGCAGCCCCTGCGCGGCCGCCAGGCTGGACAGCTTCGCGGCCAGATCCGCATCGAGGCTGCCCAGGTCGAACTGCACCGGCACGCTGAGCTGATGCTTCAGAATCGGCCCCAACTCCTCCGGCCGCCACACGCGGTCTTCCGCCGTGACGGCCAGCAGCCTGGCCAGCAGTTTCGGATCTGTATCGCGCACATCCACCGGCACCGGTCTCCCCCCGGCAGGGATATCCCGTCCGATGATACGCAGGTGCGAGCCGGATCTTGCGCGGATTCGCCATAATAAACAATCAATTACCACTAGAAACAAGCGATCCTGGGCTGCGGGCCATCGCGGCGCCCCATGCACGGGGCACCCTTGCCGCCGGGATTCGTCGAATTCAAGCCACAACTGCCGCCGTGAACGTCAATCATGCTCACCGCCGAGAATCGCCATCAATGCGGCAATGCCGCCCCTGGCCGCCTCGTGATCGGTGTGTTCCGCGATGGTCGCATCGAGCAGCCGGCGAAACGTGCGTTTGGCCGTGACCAGGGCGTTGGCCGCCTGCGTGGGCGACTGGAAGCCGAACCGTGCGACCAGCTCGCTGTAAGGCACCTCCGGCCTGCCACGCAGGATCGGGCCCAGCAGCCTGGCCTCGAAGACCCGCCAGATCTGCGGGTGGGTCCGCCGGCACTCCGCCTGCATCTTCGCCAGCACCTGGTTGAGGATGTGCCGTGCCCACGCCACCTCGTCGCCGTCGCTGTCCGCCGGCCGAACCGCGGCCATGCCATTCGGGTGAGCGTCGGCCAGGTGTTGTGAATACCGCTCCAGCCCGCGCTGCCGCGTCCCGCGGGCCCGCAGCGAGCTGATCACGTACCGATCGAGCGAGGTGAGCAGGTAGGTGCGAAACTTGCCCTTGCGCTCATCGGCCCGGCGCAGGATGCTGCGGGTCAGGAGCTTGTCAGTCACGAACCCCTGGAGCAGGTCATCCACCTGGTCCCGCCGGACCTGGTGGCGGAACTTCGACAGCACGTGCCCGCACATCATCGGCCGGTAGAGCACCAGCAGCTCATCAATCGCCTGCCGCTGATCCTCCGTTGCGTCCGGTGACCCTTCGTCTGGTGTGGCACCGGCGTCCCGCCGGTGATCCGTCCCCTCTCCCGTAGCGGCCGGCCCCCGTGCCGGCCGTTCTCCCGCCTCGGGACTGGAAACTGGCGACTGGCTACTGGCCCCATCCGGCTCCGCCCCCGCCGCCCTTCGAACCAGATCCCACGGTGTCCTGGGAAACCGCCGCGCGGACTTCCCGTCGTCGGTGCCGCTCATGATGTTGCTCCACCACCGGTCAAGACTTGGGAAAACGTGGCCCTCAGTTTACCAGAGAACTTCCCGACGGAAAATCCCTTTTTTGTAAACTGAAGTGGGACAGGAGTTTAGGGCTGATCGGGTGAAAACCTTCCAGTGGCGGCGCAGACTGGTGGGGGCTGCTGCGTATCCGAAGTGGCTAGAAGAGCCTTCGAGACCAACCGGGCTCGATGGAGAGCCGTTGCAAATGGGTGAAGAGTTACTCCCAGATTATCTATCGAAAGGAGCGGCCATGAAGGGCAACGCAATGAGATTCAACGGTTCTCATCATGGCATTCTGAATGCATGGGCTCTATGTACAGTCCTCAGCGTTTTCGCAGGCGGAGCGGTGGTGGCTCAGACGAATGGCGGGGATTACGAAATCGAAGTAAGCAGCAATTCGACCGAGACGCTGTCCTTGCTGACGTTGGAGGAAGCCGAATGGCCCTGCGAATCGGTCGATGGAACCCCCTGCTATGCTGCGATAGCGGTGTTCAGTATGCCTGTATCGCTTCCTGCCGTGGAACCATGGACAGCCGAGCTACTGCTCGTCCTTGACAACAACACTATTGCGCAGCCAGTTAGAATCATGTGTTTCGAGAGCCGAGATAGTGCGACTAGTTTCTTGGAAGGTCGTACGGAGGAGCGCGGTATCCATCGCTGGACCGGGCATATGACATCTGGCGAGAATGTCTTGGACGCAACCGGCGCGCTTCAGCGCGTGTGGTCGCATTCCTCTGACGTTGTGTTTGTCATTGCTACACCAACTCCTGTAAACATTGAATCGGCAAGCATGTCTGTCAAGATAAGCGAAGGCGACGCAGCCGTGATCGACCAAGCGTTTAACACTAGTGATGAGACCCCGGCAGCGTTGGCCGGTACGGATACAGAATGCTGCCAGCAAGGAGACGTCAGATTGTGTATCACCGCTCCAACGTCTTTGTGTCGAGGTGATACGACAACTGTCAATACCGAGATATGGGTGTACAATTGTCAGAACTATCGTAATAAAGTTGTGGAGGTATGTCTAGTAGAGAATGACGGTGTTATCAATGACGAAATCGGTTGCCTGGACGTCACCGTATCTTCGACTTGCTCAGGTACAACATCATGGAACGGATCGTTCTCAAATGTCAATATCGGCCACTTCGAACCAGTTGGAGACGCAGAGCTGAGAGGTGAGGCGGGTTTGGATTGTGGGTTCTTTGGGTGTAAAGACAAATGCGAAACTAATGACATTCCCGTTATACTCCCGTCAGAAGCAGTGTTTGCACCTGCCTTACCATCGGGGCCAAGTTCGCTGTGTGTAAACGAGAGCGGGTCGTTCTCAGCAAGCGGTGCATCAAATAGCTGTGGTCATTCCCTGCAGTACCAGTTCGATTGGGGAAATGGCCAGTCGATTTGGGGCTCATCGTCGCAGTCCTGGTCTTGGTCATCCTCGGGAACGAAGTGTGTCAAGGCGAGAGCGCGGTGCAGCTTGCACACCAGCATCGTGTCCAACTGGTCAAGTTGTAAGAACGTTTCAATAACCGCAGAGTCAGTGTTCACGCCTGGCAGCCCATCAGGGTCAAGCTCCCTCTGCGTCGGCGAAAGCGCATCATACTCGGTAAGCGGCGCGTCAAGTACGTGTGGTCATTCGGTGCAGTATCAATTCGATTGGGGGGATGGCCAGTCGAGTTGGGGCTCATCCTCGCAGGCGTATTCCTGGTCATCCCCGGGGACGAAGTGTGTCAAGGCGAGAGCGCGCTGCAGTACGCACACAAGCATCTTGTCCAACTGGTCAAGCTGTAAAAACGTATCAATAAACACCGAGTCAGTGTCTACGCCTGTTACTCCGTCCGGTTCAGGTTCGCTCTGCGTCGGCGAAAGCGCCTCGTTCTCAGCAAGCAGCGCATCAAGTACGTGCGGTCACTCTGTTCAGTACCAGTTTGATTGGGGGGATGGCCAGTCGAGTTGGGGCTCATCCTCGCAGGCGTATTCCTGGT
>CAYVVX010000094.1:10964-11953 GCA_964455315.1 uncultured Planctomycetales bacterium
GTGTCAAGGCGAGAGCGCGCTGCAGTACGCACACAAGCATCTTGTCCAACTGGTCCAGTTGCAGAAACGTTTCAGTAAACACAGAGTCAGTGTCCGCGCCCGGCACACCGTCCGGGCCCGGCTCACTTTGCGTCGAAGGAGAGAGCGGGACGTTTTCAGCAAGTGGTGCTTCGAGCACGTGCGGTCACCTGCTGGAGCACCAGTTCGATTGGGGGGATGGAAGTCAGTCGAACTGGGGCCCCTCGTCACAGTCGTATCTCTGGGCATCCTCGGGAACAAAATGCGTCAAAGCCCGGGCAAGATGCAGTGCGCATACGAGCGTTGTATCCGGGTGGTCGAACTGCAAGACCGTCACCTTAAGCGGCGAATCCGTCTCGGTGCCTAGTACACCCTCGGGACCGAGCAGCTTGTGTGCTGATACGATCGGCACCTTTTCAGTAAGTGGCGCTTCGAGCACGTGCGGTCATACGCCGGAATACCAGTTCGAATGGGGGGACGGCACGCAATCGACGTGGGGAGCCTCATCGCGCCCATACACATGGGCTTCCTCCGGTTCCAAATGCGTTAAGGCCCGCGCAAGGTGCACTACGCACAATGATGTCATCTCGTCATGGTCCGGATGCCTGAATGTTGTGATCGGTGCGGCACCGCAGTGGTATAGGGATCAGGATGGTGATGGCTTTGGTAACAAGAATGCTTCGCCGGTGGATGCCTGTACTCAGCCTTCGGGGCACGTGAGTAATAATACAGACTGCAACGATAGCGATAGTACCATTTATCCCGGTGCTCCTGAGCCGTGCGACGGAGTGGACCACAACTGCGATCAGCAAATCGCCACGGCGCGATCGTGGTGCCGAGATGCCGACGGAGATGGTTACGGAAATGCGGAAAACAGGCAGGATGCCTGTCAGCGACCTGCCGGCTACGTCGCCGATTGCAGAGACTGCAATGATTCAAGCAGCGCGATCCACCCTGGAGCCACGGATGTG
>CAYVVX010000095.1:0-11865 GCA_964455315.1 uncultured Planctomycetales bacterium
TGCCAGTCGGACTCCATATCGGGGGGTTCGAGATCCTCCCCGGGAGCCTCCTTGGGAGCCAGGGCCTTTTCCTTCTCGGTCTTCACGTCGGGAGCGTAGGTGAAGCGCAGCCGCAGGTGGGCCTGGCACCGCTCCAGTTCCTTGCGATAGGTCTTGTCGTGAGGAAAGATGTCCGCGAGCCGGGCGTACATGGTCGCGGCCTTGAACCACTCCTTGGCGTCCTCCCTGGCCTGGGCGGCGGCGGCGACCTTCTCGGCGAACTCCTTGACCCAGGGCTCGTTGCGGAAGGCGTCCTCGTCCTCGGCGTTGTTGAAGGCGAGGTTCATGCTGACGATGACCTGGGACCAGAGCTCCTTCCCGGCTTCCTCCCTGGCCCAGGAGACGTACTTGTCGTAATCGGCCTGGCGGCGCTGGGCCCGCTCGGTCTGGAGGCGATCGAACTCGGCGAGCCACTTGTCAATCTGCGTCACGTGCGGATCGGCCCCGGCTTCCACGGCAACCCCGTGGATCAGCCTGTTGGCCTGATCGAACCGCCCGTGGCTCAGCGCGGCAAGCCCCTCGGTCCAGCGCTTCTGGCTGGCCTGATCGCCCTTGAAGGGAAGATCCGGCGTGGCGTTCTGGGCAGGGGCCTTCGCGGCCATGAGCACCAGCGCGACGAGCCCCAGGGACGCCGGAAAACGGAGCCGGAAAATTGCTTGCCGCATGCTCACTCCTTGTGGAGGCTGCCGGGGTGCACGACCGCGCCCCGATGGCTTAAGTCGACCCTGCCCTACGTGGACAGGAGGATCACTCGGAAGTTTGACCTGGCCGATGACAAAGCGCGATCACCTCGGCCCTGCGAGAGGAGGGCACCGACCGGGACATTCGGATCACTTCGGCAGATGAATCGCCCGCTCTTCTGGCCCCTCATCACGCCATTATATATACGCCAGTTTGACCCGCCAAGGTGCAACCTAAATCTCCTGAAGAACCGAGGTTGCCGCAATGCGGGGGCAACGGGCGAAGTTGTGCCGCATGCCTGTCGCGCGACGGGCCCTGACAGGGTGATATCGACTTCCCAGAATCGCCGGGATAGATCAAGCTCAACTTGGCGCCTGGCCTGTCAGAGATTCGGGGGCGGAGGGCGCAACCGCTTGCTGCCGCAGTGGTTCGATCGTGGCGAGGCAGACCGCCGGTGGCCGGGACTCCTGAGTCACCTGCAGTCATTTGGAAACCTTTCCTCCAACACGAAACTTTTCCTAACGACATACGTATCAATAGGATAGGCGGGTGTCCCGGTGGGTGACAAGATTCCGTCTGAAGTTTGGGGCTGGTGCGTGCCCGTTGACGCCGCACGGCCTGTTCGCTAGGATATGTCCCCTATGGCACGGTCATCCACTTTGCGTGTTCGCGGTCGGGGAAAGGTACCTTCAAGCATTCGTACCTTCCGTTCAGCATTGAACTTCCTGAACTCCTGCACCGACTACGAGAAGATGACCCGTGTCGGCTACAACAGTACAAATTTCAATCTCTCGCGAATGAACCGGCTTCTGGCGGGGATCGGGAATCCGCACCGCCAGTTCCGGTCGGTCCATATCGCGGGCACCAAGGGCAAGGGCTCGACGGCGGCGATGCTGGCGTCGATGCTGGGCAACTGCGGGATGTCCATCGGGTTGTACACGTCGCCGCACCTGGTGGATCTGCGCGAACGCATCCAGATCAACGGGGAGATGATCTCCGAGTCGGACATGACCCGGCTGATGAGCCGGATCGCGCCGGTGGTCAAGGGGCTGGCCAAGGATGAGCCGACCTTCTTCGAGATCATGACCGCGCTGGGCTTCTTGTACTTCGCGGAGCGCGAGGTGTCCCTGGCGGTGATCGAGGCGGGGCTCGGCGGGCGGCTGGATTCAACCAACGTGTTGAAGCCGGAGGTCTGCGCGATCACCAGCATCAGCTTCGACCACGTCAACCAGCTTGGTCACACCCTGGACAAGATCGCCGAAGAAAAGGCCGGGATTTTCAAGCCGGGCGTGCCGGCGATCAGCGCTCCGCAGTCGGCGGAGGTTCGCCAGGCGCTCCTGCGCGTGGCAGCGAGGGTCAAGGCGCCGTTGCGGTTCACCGGCAAGGACATCGAGTTCAGCTTCCGGTTCGAGTCGTCCCGGGCCACCGGCCCGCACACCCGGGTGAGCCTGACCAGCGGGACCACGCGTTTCGAGCATCTTCCCGTGCCGCTGATGGGCGATCACCAGGCCATCAACTGCGGCGTGGCGCTCAGCATCATGGCCGTGCTGAAAGAGCGTGGCCTGCAGATCGACGACCAGCGGGCCATCGAGGGGCTGGCCAAGGCCAACCTGCCCGGGCGGATGGAACTGGTCAGCCAGAATCCGCGGGTGCTGATCGACGGGGCCCACAACGCGGCCAGCGTCGAGGCGCTGATGCGGGCGATCGGGCAGAATATCCCCTACGACTCCATGGTGGTGATCTTCGGCTGCCGCAGCGACAAGGACATCGCCGGAATGCTGGATCTGATTCAGCTCGGCGCCGACAAGGTGATCTTCACCGACATCGGCGTGCCCAAGGCGGCCAACCCCACCGAACTCGCGGCCGAATACATGGAGCGCAGCGGCAAGATGGCCCAGGTGGCTCGCACGCTGGAGGACGCGCTGGATATCGCCGAGCGGGCGGTCACCCGCGAGGATCTCATCTGCATCACCGGATCGTTCTACCTGGTCGGGCAGGCCAAGAAGATCGCCGTCGAGCGGTATCGTCCCACCGAGGCCGGGCTGGTGGCGTCGGCCAATTAGCCGCCGAAGCGCCCGGTGGGCAATCTCCACCTACAACCGCCCCAGCTTGTCCCGCGGCGTTCGCTTCGCAGCCCGTCACAACGCGCACCGGTTGCTCTCATGACGCCCCGCGCGACCTGCGCGTGCGGGTGGGTCTACCGCCCGGGTCGGAGATGAGACATGCCCCCGCCTGAAATCTACATCAGCACCGACGTCGAAGCGGACGGACCGATCCCCGGCGTGAATTCCATGCTGAGCTTCGGATCGGCCGCGTTTTTGGCGGACAAGACGATGGTGGGGACGTTCAGTGCCAACCTGCATGTGCTGCCGCAGGCGGCGGGGGACGAGCCGACCATGGCCTGGTGGGCGACGCAGCCGGAGGCGTGGGAGGCATGCCGGCGCGACTGTCGCGATCCGGCCGAGGTGATGCCGGAATACGTGCGCTGGCTGAAGGGGCTGCCCGGCAAGCCGGTCTTCGTGGGCTACCCGGTGGCTTACGATTTCATGTTCGTCTACTGGTACCTGATCCGCTTCGCGGGCGAGAGCCCGTTCTCGTTTTCAGCGCTGGATGTGAAGACGATGGCGATGACCCTGCTGGGCACCGGGTACCGCGAGGCCACCAAGCGAAGGATGCCGAGGGAGTGGTTCGATTCCCACCCGCACACCCACGTGGCGCTGGACGATGCCATCGGCCAGGGGCTGCTGTTCTGCAACATGCTGGCGGAGCGTGATCGGCGGGTAGCGCCGGCATAGGGATACGGACGACATTTCAGGATTGATTGATTCGACGGCGTTTCGCCATCGCCTCTCTGACCAGCAGCCCGAAACAAGTGGCTGCGCTCACCGCCAGGGCGGCGGAGAACATGAGCATCATGCCGCTGAAATAGCGGGCCCTGTTGTACTCACGGGCGGGCGGCACATAAGTTTCAAAGCCGGTGTATGTGCCGGCCGCGGGAACCACCGGCTGACCGTCGGGTGCGATCAGGGTGCTGAGCCAGAACAGGAGAACGGCACCGATCGCGCAGCCGATGGCGATGATCAACTGGCAGTGTCTGCGGCGCGAGGTTTTGCTGCGTCGGGGCATCGGCGCGGTGAGCCTGCTTTCGGTTACGGGTTCAGCTCGCGGACGACGGCGATCTCGTCGCAGTTCTCCTGCAGCGGGCAGCGCACGCAGTCGGTCCAGACCTTGTGCGGCAGGGTCTCGCGGGCAACCACCTGGAAGCCGAGGTTCTCGAAGAACTTGCGTTCGCGGGTGAGGGCGAAAACCCGCTGCAGCCCCAGGCGGCGGACGGCTTCGACCGCCTCGGTGACCAGTCCGCTGCCGATGCCGCGCCCGCGGGAGGTTTCGTCGACGGCGAGGCTCTTGATCTCGGCCAGGTCGCGCCAGACCAGTTCCAGGGCGGCGCAGCCAACCACGCGATCCTTCCCGTTGACAGGCTCCACCGCGACGATGAAGTCGCGCAGGTGCTCGTAGAGGTCGGCATGGGACCGGAAGAGCATGCGGTTCAGCTCGGCGTGGTCGGTGATCAGCCGATGGATCTCGGGCACGTCGGACATGGTGGCAATACGGATCACGCGGAGCTTCCTCGCCGGGAGCCGGATCCTGTTCGGTGGTGATCCGGTCGCGGCATGGTAGTGCCCCGGGCGGCGCCGGGCCAGTTGGCCCCCGGGTGTCGGATCACGTTTTATCGCCGTTGACCTTCGGAGCCGGATCGGGTATTCAAATGGCTTGTGTGCACAGGTGCCGTCGTCGGTGCGACGGCCGAGAACCCGGGTCCGCAGGCCCGATGGATGAGTCCTGGTCGATCCCCCGCGATGATGGACCGCCCTCCTCACCCCTCCCCCTCCTATCCGGTGTCCTCAGTTGAGATTACTGTTGGCCGGCTGAAGCCGAGCGCGTGCGCCTGACCGGAGGCTCCCAATCATGGACTTCGAAGACAAGACAATCGTTTGTGCCGACTGCCAGACGGAATTCGTCCACAGTGCGGCCGATCAGGCCAGGTACTCCGAGCGGGGTCTGACCAATGATCCCAAGCGGTGCGCCCCCTGCCGTGAGAAGCGGCGCAATCGCCAGCCGAGCAAGCCGTCCGGCGGGCCGGGTGGCGGCGGCGGCGGTGGCCACGGCGGCCCCCGCGGCGGCGACAGCGGGCCGCGCGGCCGGGCCGGACGGTTCTTCAGCGCCAGCGAGAATCGCCCGCGCCGTGAGTCGTTCCCGGCGACCTGCGCCGCGTGTGGCCAGCAGACCACGGTGCCGTTCAAGCCGGTCGAGGGTCGGCCGGTGTACTGCCGGGACTGCTACCAGTCCTCGCACGGCAACCGCTGACGGTTCGCCGGCATCCCGTCCGACGGGTCCGACCACGAGGTGGTCATGTCGTTGTCTGACCTCGCCGACGAATACTTCAATCGCTCGTTTCAGACGGTGGCCGATCGACCGGAAGGCGCCGCCGGGGTACTGTACGCCATCTTCAGCCGCGGCGACGGCCTGATGTACGGGCTGCATGACGTGATCGCGCTGCTGGAGTCGCGCTGCCCCGGTCCGCTGGAGGTGCGCGCCCTGCGGGAGGGCACGCCGTTCGCCGCGCGCGAGATGGTCATGACCATCCAGGGGCCGTTCCGCGACCTGGTCGCGACCGAGACGGAGATCCTCGGGCACCTGTCGCTGTGCGGCGCGGCGGCGACCATGCGGGCGATGGTCGAGGCGGCCGGCGCCGCCGAGGTGGTGGACATGGCGGCGCGGCATTACCCGCCGGGCCTGACCCGCCCGCTGGCGGTGGCCGCGGCGGTGGGCGGGGCGGCGGGAACCAGCACGCGGGCCGGGCACGACGAGGTGCATCGGCGGTTCGGCATCGACGGCGGGTTGATCCGGGTGGGCGACGGGCCGGCCAGACCCTTTGCCCTCTACGGGTCCATTCCCCATGCCCTCAACGCCGTCTTCGGCGGCAGCAGCGTGGATTCGGGCGCCGCGTACCACCAGGCCCATCCCGAGGTGCCCCTGACCCTGCTGATCGACTTCGAGGGGCGCGAGCGCGATGTGGTGGCCGACGCGGTACAGCGGCTGGGTTCGCAACTGTCGGCCATCCGGCTGGATACCGGCGGCCAGCGCGTGCACCAGGGCGGTCACGAGGGGGTGGATCGGGCCCTGGAGATGCGGATCCTGTCCGAATCCCGCGACCGGGCTTCGGCGGCGGCGGCGCTGGAGCGGTACGGCTTCGGCAAGGGCGTGACCATCGAGATGGTGTTCGCGATGCGCGACCTGCTCGACCGCCTGGGGGGCAGGGAGGTCAGGATCGTGGTCAGCAGCGGCTTCACGCTGGAAAAGGTGAAGGCGTTCGTTGCCTGCCGGGCGCCGATCGACGCCATTGGAACGGGCTCGTGGGTCAGCTTTTCGCTGTTCACGGCCGACATCATCCGGGTGGAGGAGGGGGGGCGGTGGATTCCGCGTTGCAAGGTTGGCCGGCGGGAGGAGATGATCGAGCGGGAGGATCTGCAAGTGGTGTTGAAGAAGTGAAATGTAGCGGCCGGCGCCCCTGCCGGCCGTTTCGCCTGGGTGAAAGCGTCAAAGCTCGAATGAGCGGCGGAGTTCCGGGGTATTCGAGCAAGACATGTGCTGGACTGTAAAAGCCGAGCGAGCCCCCGTAGCCACCGCTTGATAACGGTGGTCGCGGGAGCCCTTCGGCGACACATCTCCATATTGTCCCGGTCCCGACTCCGCGGCCGTGCGGCACATCGGCCGGGGAGGCGGGTTGAAGTTTTCGGGTTCGGCATGGCCGGGGCCGAATGGGCCCGGGCCTTTCAGGATGTTTAGCGAGAACGGGCGGGGGCGCTCACGGGGAAAATCGTGGGATTTTGCGGATGGCCGGATCAGGCCGGGCTGCGACCTGGATCCCCGCCGAGTTCCCCGGAGACGCGGGATCAACCATGCCGCGCGATCGAAGTGGGAGAAGCAGGGCTATCGCATCTCAATCGCCCGACCCTGCCCGGCGCGTTCAGGAACGTGGGTTGGGCCAATGAATCGGCATTCCACCATCTGGACAGGACGGCATTTGCGGGCCAGGAGTCGCGTTCTATTCTTGGATGGGATTGCCCTGGTGGGAGAATCCCCGCGCCAACGGACCAGTTTACAGTTGCCTGAAGGCATTCCCGAGCGTCGCGCCTTCGGTGCCGCGGTCGGTGGACGAGTTGCCCGCAGGGAGGAGCGTTACTTCACGGCCGGACTTCGCCCTGCCTGGCCGGGGGCGGCGGGGCATCGCCATCGCGGCTGCGGTCGCGGCCGCGGCGGGGGCCGTCGTTGTCGAAGAAGCCGGGGCGCATGGGACCGTCGCCGGGCCGGCCGTCGTGGGAGGGGTCGGTGAGGACGCGGTCGAGATCCTCCTCGATGATCCGGTCGCGGTCACCGCGCCGCTCTTCGAGACGGGTCTTCATCTCGGTGATGCGCTGCTCGAAGTCACGGATCTGCTGCTCGTCGTGGGTGAGGCGCTGGTCGAACCGGTCGGCGACGGCCTCGCGCAGCGTGGACTTGAGCTGTTCGCGGTCGCCTGCGCTGGAGGCGGACTGATAGCGGGCGGCGAGGTCGCGGATCTTCATGTCGATACGGAAACAGGCCTTGGCCTGCTCGGCCCGTTCAGGGTTGTGCTCCTGAAGCCAGATGATGTAGCGGAAGGGGCCCCGGGCGACGCGCCCGACCATCTGGGTGAACTGCTCCTGATCGATCCTGCGCACTTCGACGAGCTTGTTGTGCAGCTCGGGGAAGTCCTTGGAGGTAAGGGTCATGAACCGCTCGATCTGCTCGGCGGTCATGGGTTGCTCGTCGCGGCGATCGGACCAGCCGCCACGGCGATCGTCCCGGTCGTCGCGATCGCGCTCCCCGCCGGGGCGAAAGCGCGATCCGTCGGGCCGGTCGGAACGCGGGCCCATCATCGGGCGGTCGCGGCGAAAGCCGCGCGAACCTTCGGCGGGCTGGGTGGCGGCCGATGCCGCGGGCCCCGCGGTCGAAGGGCGGGCGGGCGCCTGTCCCTCGACGCCGGCGGTCAGGAAGAGCATGAGCAGCCAGGCGATGTTCATCCGAGTTGCCCCTTTCGCCCCGTGCCGGCGTCGGAAGAGCCGCTGGGGGCCTTGCGGTTGGCGAGCCAGGTGTCGATCTCGTCCATGATGTCGTTGAGGTCTTCGCTGTTTTCCCCGGTCGAGGCCTGCCAGGCATCCAATCGGTCGGCGGCGGTGCGCAGACCGAGGTCCTCGAAGGTGCCCACGCCGTCGACGGTGTCGGGCAACGCGGTGTCCAGGTTCACCAGCGTGATCACCGGACCGGTCGGCGCGGGATTCTCGACGGTGCCGCCGCCGGGCTGAGCAGAGTTCCGGTCAAGGCTTCGCCAGGCGAACAGGCCCGCGAGGGCGACGGCGGCCGCGGCGGCGAAACCGATGGTGAGCCGCCACCAGGCGGCGACCGGCCTGCGCTGTGCCGCGATACCGGCCGGGGCGCGGGAACGGCCGACCAGTTCGCCGCGGATCTCGGCCTTGATGCGGGCGATGAGTTCCGGCGCGGGCTCGGGATCCGGCTGGGCGGACAGCCACACTTCCTGGCCGGCGAGCCGGGCGGCGGTCCTGGCGTTCCGCAGGATGTCCGGGTCCGCGGCCACGTCCAGGCGGAAGGCCAGGGCATCCAACTCCGCGTTGACTTCCGATTCGATCTGTCGAAGCTGCTCGTTCATGGCTCGTTTCCGTCAGTCGAGGGTGTCGTTACCCATGAGTTCCCGTAACCTCGCCAGCCCGCGGTGGGCCCGGGCCAGCGCCGTTCCCAGGGGCGTGCCCATGGTCTCCGCGATCTCGCGGAAGCTCAGTCCCGAGAAGTGGCGGAGGCAGATCACTTCCCGCTCCTGTCCCGGCAACCGGTCGATGGCCAACTGGAGCCGGTCGACCTGCTCGGCCCGCAGCATGGCGTCCTGCGGGGCCGCGGCGGCGAGATCCGGATGCTCCTCCAGCGGGTCGCCGTCGTCGCTGTCGCCGGTGCCGCGGTGGTCGAGGCCCGCGTTGCGCCCGGCCCTGATCCGGCGG
Source organism: uncultured Planctomycetales bacterium (assembly GCA_964455315.1). Lineage (GTDB taxonomy): Bacteria > Planctomycetota > Phycisphaerae > UBA1845 > PWPN01 > CAYVVX01. Next base: position 8,811 of record CAYVVX010000095.1, read on the forward strand.
AGCCGGTCGCGGACCAGGTTGGTGGCGATGCGGAACAGCCAGGCGTCAAAGTGGTGCTCGTGCCGATAGGTCGGGATGGTCCGCACCACCCGGATGAACAACTCCTGAAGCAGGTCGTCGGCATCGTCCCTGGACCCCGTGAGCCGGAAAAAGTATCCGAACATCCGCGAACCGTAGGTGTCCACGAGCAGATCGAACGCCCCGGGATCGCGGGAGCGGGCCCGCTCAATCACCTCAGCGAGTTGGGCTGTTTCGATGGCCACGTCTCATCTGGTCCAAACGCAGCCGGGACGGGGAAATTGCAGCGGAAACGGCGTTTTCCGGGGTCCGGCGGAGGGTCAGTATAACCCCGCGTCGGCCGGTGTCACGCTGGGGGCGTCCGGCTGGCGGATCACCCGGAATTTGACGGTGGGGAGGGGCTCCTGGAGCTTGACGTCCTCGAATCCGGGGGGCAGGACGAAGCGCACCGCCCGGGTGATCCATCCTTCGGAGGTCAGGGGCTGGGTGGTGGCGACGCCGGCGGGGGGCTTGGGCAGGTCCTCGTCCTCGATGATCAGCAGTGCCAGGACGTCCTGCGGCTTGAGCCGGCCGCGCTTTTCGATGGGGATGAGCACGTTGAGGGCCTGGGTCTTCTGGGCCCCGGACTTATCCTCCCACTCGATCTGGTACAGGCTGGAGGCATCGCGGGCTTTGCGCACGGTCTGGAGCGGGATGGGGGAGATGAGCTCCGGCACGGTGCGCTGCTTCATGCTGACAGTGACCTTGACGCTGGCTGGCTGAAAGGTGGCCTCGAGCCCGGGCCAGGTGGAGCGCAACTGGACCGGGAAGGTCATGTTGATGCCGCGGTCGTTGTCGTCGGCGGTGGGCTTCTCCAGTTCGCCGGCGATGATCTGATCGATGGGCAGCTTCACGGGCGGCAGCGTGCCGCCGGGGACCTTGCTCTCCAGCACGCGGGCGGTGACCGTCTCGGGATCGACCAGCGGCTTGCCGATCAGTTCCTTCTCGAAGACGCCGGGGTCCACCTGGACCTGGACGTCGATATTCCGCAGGCGGTCCACCTCGAACGTGATGGTCTGAGGCGAGACGCTCTGGAGGGTGAGTCCCCGCTCGCGCAGCTCCGGTGCGCGGCTCAACTCCGTGAACAGGTCGCGGCTCTGGATGCCGACGGCGGGGCTGTCCAGCTTGACGGCCAGGCGGAACTGCCCGGCGCGGTCATCTCTTTCCAGATCGCGGGTGGCGGACTTGGGGCCGCGGACCTCGATCTTGAAGGGACGGGTGTCGGCGCGACCGCCGGCTTCCTCGACACGGATGACGAAGCCGCTGCCGGGATCGGTGGGCGTGATGGTGACCGGGACGGTGGTGGTGTAGAACTCATGCCCCTGGCGGTCGGCGTAGACCCAGATCAGGGCAGTGAGCAGCAGGGTGGAGAGAATGAGCTGGAGGTGGAGTCTCATGACGCCACCTTGGCGGCCGGCGTGAGTTCCGCGGTTAATGCGGGCTCGGTTCGGGTCGGGTGATCCGGTTCAGCGTCATCCTCCTGATCATCATCGGGGGGGGGCGGGGGTGCGGCATCGCGCTCCGCTCCGGTGGTGAGATGCCGTCGCAGGGTATTGAACAGCGCGTCGGGCGGAATGTGGCGGATCAGCCGGCCGCGCACGGCGATGGAGATCGAGCCGGTCTCCTCGCTGACCACGACGACGACCGCGTCCGAGTCGAGGGACAGGCCGATCGCGGCGCGGTGGCGGCTGCCGATGGAACGGTCGGTGCCGTCGGTGTCGCCGAGGGGGAAGGGGCATCCGGCGGCGGAGATCCGACCCTGCTGAATGATGACGCCGAGGTCGTGCAGCGCCGATCCCGGCCAGAAGATGGTGTTGAGCAGCTCCGGGCTGAGCCGGGCGTCGAGCTTGACGCCCTGGTCGATGATGCCGGAGAGTCCGATATCGCGCTCGATGGCGATCAGGGCGCCGATCTTGTTCTTACTGAGCTGGACGCAGGCGGCGGCCACCGGGCGGGCGATCCTGTCGATCTCCGAGGGGCGGTAGCGGCGCCAGCGGGCTTCACCGAGACGCATGAGACCGCGGCGCAGCTCTGGCTGGAACACCACCAAGGTGGTCAGCAGCACCGCCCACACCATCGGCTCGAGCAGGATTTCGATGCGGCTGAGCCCGAGCAGGTCGGCCAGCACGTGAATGACCAGGAAACCACCCACCACGATGGTGATGAGCCCCTGGAGCAGGCGGGCGCCGCGGGTGCCGTGGAGAAAACTGAGAACGACGTAGACCGCCGCTCCGATCAGGGCCAATTCGATCCCCACCCGCCAGGGCTGATAAGCCTGGGAGTCCAGAAGAGTGCCGAGGTAATCGAGTATGGCCTGGATCATGGATCGACTTGCCGCCCGTGCATCTGCCCGTGGCGTCGGATATCGCCGCCTATGCCTTGAGTATACGGTTGGAACGAGCGGTCGCCAACCCGTGCGCGGCCTGGATCAGCCTGCAGCGCGCGTCGGGTGACCGGAACATGACGGTTGCGCGGTACGAGGGCCATGAAACGGGCGATCGCGTTGTGACCGGTGATGCCCGGGGCTATAGTGGCGGCGTGTCGCCCGGTCGGCGGGCGGGCCCTGTCTGTCGTGGTCCTGGGGATGAATGATGAAGCCACGCACCGATGGCATACGCGGCATGGCCGGCCTGACCGCCCTGGCGCTGTTGTGGATGACGGCCGCCTGCGGGCCTGCTCGCGGGGCCGATCCGCGGGCCGATATCACCGCCCAGGTGGCCATGGCCGACGGAACCACGCTGGCGACGGACGTGTACCTGCCGGATAAGGGCGAAGGCCCGTGGCCGGTGCGGCTGATTCGGACGCCGTATGGTCGGGTGCGTTATCTGCACGAATACGGGCGGCAGTCGGAGCACGGCTACGCGATGGTCGCCCAGGACATGCGCGGGCGGTTCGATTCGCAGGGCAGGGATCTGGCCTTCATCGACTGCGGCTGGAACGAACACCAGGACGGCGTGGACACGCTGAAGTGGATCCTGCAGCAGCCGTGGTGCAACGG
>CAYVVX010000096.1:0-2317 GCA_964455315.1 uncultured Planctomycetales bacterium
GCGTTTTCTTCTGGAGCAGCTCCAGCAGGTCGATGTAATGCTTGGCCAGCGGCAAATGCGGCGGGATCGGCCGGCCGGTCTGCGGATCCTGCATCAGCCCCAATGCCACCTGGATCTGCATGATCAGCATCTGGACCAGCTCGAGGATGGTCGGCGGCGGGATCTGCTCGGCTTCCGCCTGGCTGACCTGGCGCTCGGCCTGCTCCTTCTCGCGGCGGGCCTCCTCCTTCCAGTCGGAGTCCACGATGATTTTGGGCTGCTTCCCGGGGTCGTCGGTCATCAGATTCTCCATGCGGCGGCATTCCCGCCGGGGTGGGGGAGGGCCCTGCCGAAGCTTTGGCCGCGAACACCTCCGTCCGCGACCAGGAACGGCCCCCCGGTCGGGGCGCAAGGCCGGCTTCGTCGATGCCGCGACCCGCGGCCGCAGCGTGCAAACCGCTGGGATCATAGCACATGCGCTTCCGGGACGATAGTCGGAGGTCGCCCGGCCCGCACCCCGTGCGAAGGCGTCCTGTGCACCGGTGGGCAAGGGGCCGATTCACCCGGGATACGCGCCGTGACGCGTGTTCCTGGCAGGATCGGCAGGATCTGGATTCCCGGGATTGCATGGAAAGCCGTGGGATGGATAGACACGAGCCCGCGGCCGGCGCCAGAGCAGGCGCGCGAGTCGATCCGAATGCCGCCATTTGGTATGCAATCGGAGGCAACTGCCTTGACGGGGCGGGGATTCAGGGGTACCGTGCGGGTGGTATACGCAAGGGGAAGTACGTTGTTGACTTCGGTCATGCCTCATCCGGTCATTCCTGCATCGTCGTGCCGGGAATCCTGCTTGCAGCGGTACGGTCCGCGGCCCCGTGTGGCGAAGCATCATGTCCCTCCCTGGGGTGGAGAATCCGATGAAGAAGATCTATGTGGGCAACCTGTCCTTCAAGACCACCGAGGCCGAGTTGGAGGCCGCCTTCGCCGCTCACGGCGCGGTGACCAGTGTGTCCATGGTCAGCGACCGTTACACCGGCAAGCCGCGCGGCTTCGGCTTCGTGGAAATGGACGATGACAGGGAGGCCCTGGCCGCCATCGAGGCCCTCAACGGCGCCCAGCTCGGCGGGCGGGCCCTGGTGGTCAACGAGGCCCGTCCGCAGGAGCGCCGCACCGGCGCCGGCGGCGGCGGCGGCCGGGGCGGACGAGGCGGCTACGGCGGAGGGGGCGGTGGTGGTTACGGTGGCGGCGGTGGCGGCGGAGGAGGAGGCTATGGCGGTCGCAGCGACCGCGGTGGCCGTCGCGATCGCGACAGCAGTTGGTGATCACCGCCGGCCGCGGCGAAGACTGACCCAGGCGCCCGCACATGCCTGATCCGCGATGATGGCGAGGCGGCACAGGCCGATCCCGGATCGAACCGCGTGGAAGGGTCGTCCACACCGGGCGGCCCTTCTCGATTCAACGACAGGCCGGCGCTCCCGCCGCCCCGGCGTTCAATCTCCGGCGCTTCGCGGGTATAATCGCGCCCCGGTCGGCCCCGCGCCCGTAGCTCAGTAGGATAGAGCACCGGTTTCCTAAACCGGGGGTCACAGGTTCGAATCCTGTCGGGCGCGTTTCCGCGAGGCTGGACGGTTCATCACCATCGCCCCGGCCGCTTATTCGAACCGCAGGCCGTCGAGCCAGATGGTGAACGGATCGCCGCCCCAGGAATCCAGCGACACGCTCAGGGCGTCGATCTTCTCCAGGTCGACCGTGCCGGTGTCCTCGCGCTGCCAGTCGGCGTCGCCGGCCAGCGGGATTTCCACCCGCATCCAGGTCCAGCGGGCCTCGCTGTAAGGCAGGTTCACCAGCAGATTGCGATCACCCGAGGGCTGGAGCCTGATCTGTCCCTGCTTACTGTACAGCCGCAGGACCGGTCCCGGGCTCTGGAAGCCGGGAATGTTGGAGTTCTGGGCCCTGAGCCAGAATACGGCGCGCTTCCTTCCCGACAGGTTCCAGCCGGCATCCCGTGATTTCGGGAACAGCGCGGTCGCATACATGCCCTTGTAGGGGTTCGGCGTCCAGCGGATCGACGAGCTTCCCACCACCGCATCGCCATCATCGGAGAACAGCACCCGGCCGACGCCGTCCGCGTTGCCTTCCATCTCGAAGCCCCACTGAGCCGCCTGGCCTTCCGTGCCGACCTCATCCCTGACCTCCTCACCCACAACCAGATCGCGAAACGCCAACCCGAGCAGCGCCCCGTTGCTGACCGTCACGCCCACGCGCTGGAAGCCGGGCTGGTCGAAGGTGTGCTCGACGGCAGGCCCGGCCTTCTTCTCTGCGCCCAGGTCCCAGGTAA
>CAYVVX010000096.1:2327-11799 GCA_964455315.1 uncultured Planctomycetales bacterium
GCCCCTGCTCTGGGACGCATCGAACAGGACCGGCCGGCCGACCATGGCTCGCTCCGGCCCGCTGAGGACGACGACGGGGGCCCGGGAGACGGCCGGATCCGCCTTGACCTCGATCAACCTGGTGGTGTCCTCGATGTGCCGGTCCTCGCCGTTATTGCTGAAGGTGTTGCCGGCCAGGGCGATCCAGTCACCCCGGCGGCCCCAGATCCCGAAGCGGTTGTCTTCCAGCCGATTCTGCTGGACGATCCAGTGGTACGTACGCTGCCCATTGGCCTGGTCCACGGGCGCGCCACGAAAAACGATGCCGCCGCCGTTGTTGTGGTGACACCAGTTGCCCTTGAGAACCGAGTGGCTGGAGGAGCCGCCGACGATCACGATGCCCCCGTGGCCGAAGCCTGCTTCCGGGGCATTGTGCTGGCCGTCCGGCTGGCCGTTGTAGGCGGCCTCGTTCTCGATCAGCACCGTCTGGTCTGAGCCCCCCAGCCAGAAGCCATAGCTGCAGTGGTTGGCGCGGTTGCGGATGTAGGTGTTCCCGGGGCTCCATGACTCGAAGCCGTTGTTGTTCGCGTAGGAGCAGTCATTCTCGACGAAGAGGTTGCCTGTGGACACCCAGCCGTTGAGCACTCGGATGAAGACGCCGTCGCCGCCGTGGGTGATGTCGTTGCGATGGAAATGGTTATCGTTCGAGCCGCTCTCGATCAGCACGCTGGTCGAATCGCGGGCGTGGACCTCCCCGGGCTTGATGCGGATGCCGTAGGAGAGGTTGTTATCGCTGATCGTGTTGCGGGAGGCGGTCCACATCTTCAGGCAGACATTCGAGCAGTGGGACAGGTCGTTGCCCGCCACCTGATTATCATTGCACTCGGTGAGGGACAGGCCGTCCCAGACGCGGCCGGCCTGGTTGTTGCGGATAACGCTCCTGGAAATGCGGGTGAGAATCATTCCCCCGCATGGCTTGCGTTCGCCCCAGCCAAACTCGGGATCGTGAAAGTTATCTGAGAAATCGCAGCCCTCGATGAGCCAGCCCTCGCCGTCGACCGCCACCAGGGCGGACTCGAAGCCCCTGACCTTCAGATTGCGGATGGTCACGCCCGAGCAACCGCGAGCCACGATGCCCATGCCCGCGAAGCTCTTCAGGTCGCCGACTTTGCCGGGGCCGGTCAACGTGGCTCCGTTGCCGTCGATGGTGACACCGTCGGCCTCGATGACCAGGCTCCCGCTGATCGTGGCGTCCTTCTCGAGCACGGTGTTCCGGGTGATGACCATGGTTTCGATCTCCGAAAGCCCGCTGCCGCATGCCGCCAGGAGAATCAAACCGGTAGCTGTGATCATGAGCAGAATCCTCCGTCGAACACGGCGCAGGCGGGACCGGGAGCCATCCGCAGACCTCACGCCCGCCGATGTTCGGTTGGACCATAACTGCCGCAATCACCATGGTCAAAGCAGCGGAAGGGGCGAATGGGCCCGCGTGTGTGGTGGATGTGGGGCGCAAGGCTGCCTGGCCTGACAAGACGGGCCAAAAGGCTCTGCAAACCCGCGAAGAGTAACCACAAATGTGTTGATTTCTGACTTCGGCAGACGATAGGATAAACTTTGTCTCACCAATCGGCTGGAGGGACAACACCGGGCTGGTCCTGCCTATCCGATCGCTCCAGGCGTCAGGCCTTCAGACCCATTCTAGCGCGTGGAGCCCGGGGGGAGCAAGGCCGGGCGGGCTCAGCAGATCCCGAGGGGTCGGTGACGCATACGGCAGGGCACTCCCGCTTCTGGCGCCTGGCGGGCGGGCGAGGGTAGCCGGTGGTGAGCGCGGCGGAGCCGGGCGAACCTCTGCCAGTAGGGCCGACGCTCAATCCTGCTCGCCCGGCAAGAAACCATGAAGGCCGGTTTCCCGCGTCGGGGCCGAGAGGCTCCTGCGAGGAGTCCCGCGGCAACCGTCACCGAGCTGGATCCCCCACGCCGCGCACCCATAAGGGGGGGCCTGATCGCCGTCTCCCGACCCTGTGGTGATGAGAGTCTCTCCTGACTAGGTTCCCTGGGACAGGGTGACGCTCCCGCTCCGAGCCGAACCTCGAACCGTGTCGCCGTCGGTTCTTGCGGGGCCATTTCGAGCCGGAGTATGCTCGCTGTCGTCCTCGGGGAGCATGGGTCGGCGGCGGCGAGGCCGGGGTTGGGGTGGCGATGATGTGGGGAGCTCCCCGGGTGGCGTGCGGGGACATCGGCGACCAGGGCGCGGAGGCACCCGAGCAGAGGGCTGCGAGATGATGATGGTGCCATGCGGGCCCAAACCAGAGGATCATGCGCTGGGACCCGTGGTCCAACGCCGCGGGTGGACGGATGTTCGGTGCCTGACACCTTTCGACACCCTCAGGTCCAGTTGGACCTCGGGTCCGGCGGACCCATGCCGGACCTCCGACGGGCCGTGCGCGGCATGCAGGCAGGCGAACGGCAGGTGAGACCCCAGTCAACATCAAACCTGTCCCGTTTCTATCCGAAGATCAGCTCCGCCACCACCACGTATGCATTGGTGAACGGGCCCTCGCGGAAGAAACCCACCGCCGTGTCCGGCTGGCCAATGAATGGGCGCAGCACCCAGCCCATCTGGATGCCCACGAAGGCGTAGAGCGTCACCCAGGCGTACAGGCCCACGCGATGGAACCGATGCCGGGCGATCAGCCGCCGGTAATAGCGGAGCATGACCAGGTGCCCCGCCCCGGTGGCCACCGCGAACAGCACCGCGTTCATCAGGATGGCCCAGCGGTAGCTGGTGTCCGACATGTACCAGAACCGCAGCAGCGGCGCCAGCGAGGCCAGGGCCAGCCCCATGGCCGCCTGGCCGGAGAGGATCGCCTGCAGGGCTTCGCGCAGATCCTCGCGCAGCCCCAGGAGCGTGTTCAACACGAAGAAGCCCGGCAGGCACAGCAGCGTGGTGGCCATCAGCAGCAGCGGCGTCTTGAGCCCCGCGTAGAGCACCAGCAGCAGCCGCTCGCCGTCCAGCAGGAAGCTGCCCATGAACCCGCCGTACACGCAGGCCCCGCAGGCGGTCAGCGCCGGCAGCCACCACCACGGCACCAGCACCGGCGTGCGGGCGTCGAAAACGCCCGTGCCTCGCAGCAGGGCATCGGCCTGTCGCAGCGCACCATGCATCCCGATCACCCCGCCGGTCAGGGACCCAGCAGGCCGCGGAGCGACGCCCCCACGGCCTGGAAGAAGTTGCCCTCCCGGTTGCGGAACATCTCGAAGGGCAGGTTCGGATGGCCGATGAACGGGCGGAGAATGTAGCCCGTCTGAGCCCCCACCAGGGCGTAGATCACCACCCAGATGCGGAAGATCACCGAGGCCTGACCCATCGATCCGCCCGCGCCCCAGGACGGATGGGTCTCCAGGGCGCCCAGCGGCCGGGCCGGAGCCGGCGGGTCGGTGGACTCCCCGCCGTCGGGGGGCGAGGTCGGCGGTGCCAGGGGTGCCAGCAGCGGCGGTATCGCCAGCCGCCGCAGGGTATGCAGCAGGAACCCCAGCCCGACCACGCCGGCCACGGTGAGCAGCACCACGTTGAGCAGCACCATGAAGGAATAGCTGGTCGTGCTCAGGGTGAAGAAGCCCAGGATGGTGCCCATCGACGCGGCCACCGCGAGGTTGACCACGATGACCCCGACCAGCAGCCGCAGCGTGGCCAGGAAGCTCAACTGGCAGCCGACCAGGGCGTTGAAGACGTACAGCGAGGGGAAAGTCACCACCAGCGTGACCAGGAAGAGGGCGGGGAACTTGATCATCGAAGCGAAGAGCTGCTTGTAGCCCTTGTAGGCGTCCTCGGCCGGCGCCGGTTCGGGCGGCTTGCCCACCGCTTCGGGCACGGCTTCGCCATCCTCAACCGGCCGGGACTCGACCGCGGCCGAATCCCGGTCGCGGCGGGCATTCACCTCGGCACGCTCGGCACCGGCGTTGAACAGCCCGTACCAGCCCATGAAGAAGCCGTAGATGAGCCCCAGCCCGATGGCGGTGGGCACGAACACGCGCAGGGGCAGGGTGATCCGCCCGCCGGAGATCTGTTCGAGCCCGGTGGACCGCCCCCGGAGCAGGTCGTCGAGGTGCTTGAGCGCAGAGAGCATGGAGGATCTCCAAGGATCAGAAGAGTCTACTGGTTCTCCCCAGAACGATGCAACCGGCCACGGAGGCCGAGAGGTGCACAGGCGACCGGATCACCCGTCCGCCCGCCGGGAAGCCGGACACCTCGCGGATCGCCGAACAGCTTCCCGACCATTCGCTACGCCGGAGGGGCGGGGGCGGTTCAGGCGGTCTGGATCGTTTCCAGCGGGATCATTCCAGAATCAGGGATGGGTTCGGGCGGAAGGTGCTTTACGTCGGGCGACATGATAGAATCTCAGGTGAGGATAGCCATGCAACTCAACATCAAACTCCCAGAGAAGATCGAGGCCGCTCTCCGCGAGGAGTGGGGCGATCTTTCCGTTGCCGCAAAGGAAGCTTTGGCCATCGAAAGCTACCGCACCGGGAGAATCAGCACCGGCTTTGTGGCTGAGATGCTCGGCATGAGCGTGATTGAAACTCACCAGTGGCTGGCCGGACGCGGTGTCCCGATGAACTATTCTCGGGAGGATCTGGACGCGGACCTGCGCGACCTGGGTGAGTTGTTCTCCGAACTGCGACAATGATTGTCGTTGCCGACACCTCGCCGCTGAATTACCTCGCCCTGACGGGAAACCTCCCACTGTTGCCGGCACTCTTCGGCAGAGTCTTCGTTCCTCCTGCCGTTGCCAGGGAGCTTTTGCATCCAGCCGCCCCGAGTCCATCCCGCGAACTCATCGAGCACTCCCCGGAATGGCTGTCCATTCAGGCACCCCAGCCGGTCAGCATGGAAACGGTCCGGAGTGCAGGGGTCAGGCTGGGAGCAGGAGAACTGGAGGCCATCGCCCTGGCAAAGGATCTCCACGCAGACCTTCTGCTACTTGACGAACGCCTGGCCACAAAGGAAGCCCGAGCCCGTCATAACCTGCGAGTGACGGGGCTGTTGGGCATATTCAGGCTTGCGTCGGCTCGCAACCTGATCGACCTGCCCACAGCGATCGAACAGCTCAGACAGACGAGCTATTACCTCCACGAACAGCTTGTCGCGCACTTGCTGGAGGAAGATGCGCTCCTCCAAAGGAAACGCACGGGGGCACAGGAGACCCCGGACGACAAACAGGTCGACTGACGCAACTGCAAATCGATGCGAGTACGCATCCCAGCGGTCACTCGAGGTGCGCTCTCGCGCCTCGGCATCACACCAGCGACACCCCGGTCATCTCCTTCGGCTGGGGCAGGCCCAGCAGCTTCAGCGCGGTCGGGGCGATGTCGGCCAGGCGGCCGTTTTCGCGGAGCTTGACGCCGCGGCCCTTCAGGTCGTCATCGACCACGATCAGGTCCACGTCGTAGGTGGTATGGGCGGTGTGAGGGCAGCCGGTTTCGGGGTCGATCATCTGCTCGCAGTTGCCGTGGTCGGCGGTGACGATGAGGGCCCCGCCTTTGGCCAGAACGGCATCGACCACCTGGCCCACGCAGGCGTCGACGGTCTCGACGGCCTTGACCGCCGCGGGGATCGAGCCGGTGTGACCGACCATGTCGCCGTTGGCGTAGTTGAGGATGATCAGGTCGTACTGGTCGGACGCGATGCGGCGGAGCATCTCCGCGGTGACGCCGGGCGCGGACATCTCCGGCTTCTGGTCGTAGGTGGTCACGTCGCGCGGGGAGGGGACGATCTGGCGATCCTCGCCGGGGAAGGGCTCATCGCGATAGTCGTTGAAGAAGAAGGTCACATGCGGGTATTTTTCCGTCTCGGCGCAGCGGAACTGCTTCAGGCCCAGGCCGCTGATGTAATCGGCGAGGATGCCGGGCATCTTCGGCGGCTTCTCGAAGATCACCCTGATGGGCAGCCCCTTTTCGTATCCGGTCATGCCGGCGAAGTAGAGGTTGTCGAGCTGCGCGCCGCGGTCGAAGCCGCCGTTGGGGACCTGTTTCCACTCGGCGTCGGGCAGGACGAAGGCCTTGCACAGCTCGCGCGGGCGGTCGCCGCGGTAGTTGAAGAAGATGACCGCGTCGCCGGATTTGATCACCGGCGCGACGCCGGAGCCACCCGGGATGCTGGTCGCCTCGATGAACTCGTCGCCGCTGCGGCTGGGCTCGGTGGGGTTGTCGTAATACGACTGGATCGCGGCCGTGCTGCTCGGCGCGGTGCGCTCGCTGCCCCTGGTGAGCAGCTTGTAGGCCTTCTCCACGCGATCCCAGCGGTTGTCGCGATCCATGGCGTAGTACCGGCCGATGACGCTGGCGACGCGGCCCACGCCGACCGCCTTGAGCCTGTCCTCGAGCTGCTGGATGAAGCCGAGCCCGGACGTGGGCGACGTATCCCGGCCGTCCATGATGGCATGGACGAAGAAGCGGTTGCCGTCGAAGCCGACCTGCTTGCAGAGATCGACGATGGCGAAGGCATGCTCCATGTCGCTGTGCACACGGCCATCGGAGAAGAGCCCCAGCATGTGGACGGAGCCGCCGGTTTTCGTGGCGTGCTCGAACGCTCCGCGCAGGACCGGATTGGTGAAGAACGAGCCGTCGCGAATGGTGCGGGTGATGCGCATGACTTCCTGATCGACGATGCGCCCGGCGCCGATGTTCTGGTGGCCGACCTCGCTGTTGCCCATCACCCCGGCGGGCAGGCCGACGTCCTCGCCGGAGGTGTGGATCTGGACGTGGGGGTAGTCGCGCAGCAGGCGGTCGTTGACCGGCGTGTCGGCGATGACGGTGGCGTTGGCTTTGTCCCACTTGGGATAGGGGTTGTGGCCCCAGCCGTCACGGACGATCACGACGACGGGGCGCTTTTTCGCTTGAGGCATGGGGGTTACTCCAACAGGTGGAATTCAATGCAGACGGCGATGCTGTTTCAGGGGCTGAAGCCTCGGCGGCGTTGTTCGCGAATGCCGCGGCTCTCCTTCCGTGGCCCCCGCGCGGGCTGAAGGCCCGCGGCTCTTTGCATGGATCGATCACCCCGCGGGCGGACTACTTTCTGCTGACCAGCCGGTCGGGCAGCGGAATGCGCATCACCGCGCCGTCCATGTCCGCGACGATGGCGGCGCCGTCGGCGGCGACGGCCACGCCGGCCATCACGTGCAACTGCGGGCTGGCCTGGTAGCGGTACAGTTCCGCGCCATCGGCGGCATCCAGGATGTACAGCATCCCGCGGTTCGAGCAGGCGTACACCCGGCCGCCGCGCTCGGTGGGCGGGATGGGAAACCGGCCCAGGGTGATCTTTTGCTCCCACAGGGGCTTGCCCTGCCCATCGAACTTGATGAGTTTCTCCTGCCCGCGGCTGTAGAAGCTTTTGCCGTTCTCGCTGAGCCCCACCGCGCAGACGTCGATGGCGATGTCGCCGAAGTACTTGCCGTCTTCCAGGCTGTACGAGCCGAGATAGTACGCCCGGTCGGCCATGAACAAGCGATCGCCGATGATGATCGGCGGGCAGTCGGCGCCGGCGTAGTAGCGGGAGAGATACTTGCCCGCGGATTGCCCGGCGGGCGTGCGGGTCTTCCATTTCAACTCGCCGCTCTCGGCGTGCACCGCGTACAGGAAGCCGTCCCACGCGCCCGCGTAGATCACGCCGTCATGCAGCAGCGGTGGCATTTCGAACGAAAAGGTCGCGAATGACTTCCGCCACAGCGGCTTGCCGTCGGTGCGGTTGATGGCGTGCATCCAGCCTTCGAGGTCGGCCACGTACACGGCCTTTTCGCCGAGCGCGGGCGTGCCGTAGACGGCGGCGCCGGTGGGATACTGCCAGACCTGCTTGCCCTCACCGTCGACGCAATGCACGCCCGTCTCAGCGATGGCGATGTAGAACCGCTCGCCGTCGAACGCCGGGGCGTGCAGAATCTCCCTCAAAGGCCCGTTTTCAACATAGAACCGCTTCGATGTACCGGCTTCATCACGGAAGGAGACTTTCTCAAGTCTCCCGGAGGTATTCGCCACCATCACCTCGCCGCCGCTGAGCACCAGCGGCGTCGCCTTCATTCCCGCGTCCATCTGCACCCGCGACGACCGCGGCCCATCGGCGGGCTCGATCCTGGTCGTGGCCGCGGCATCGAGTTCCAGCTTGCCGGCCTTGGCGGTCACGCGCACGAAGTGCATGCCCGGCACAAGTTCGTCCGTGGACAATTGCCCCTTGAAGGACATCGGCTCGGCCAGGTTCGCATTCTGCCCCGGGGCAAGCACGCCGGAGCGAGCTTCCACATCATCCAGCGACACGTGCACTGCCCCGTCGGATTGCAGCATGGACCGCAGGCGGGGTTGCGGGCGGTTCGTCTCAATCCTGGCGACCACCTTGAGTGGCGAGCCCAGGGTACCATCCGCGGGCTCGACGCTCAGTCGCGGCCGCGGCGGAGATATGATCAGCTTCTCCAGCAGCACCACCGGCGGCTTGCTCTCATCGCGATAGCGGTAGACCACGCGAAGCGTGTCGTTGATCACCGAGATGGTGCTGTAGCCGGTGTTGGGTCCGAAGGTCGACCCGCCCATCACGCTGTCGAGCCCGGCCCAGGACTCATGGTGGACACCGTGGCCGTGCCCCATCAGCAGCAGGACGGCATTGTGGTCCTTCAGGGCATCGAGCAGGCGAAGTTGCTCATGTGGTTTGGCGAATTCCGTGCTGGACAGCGGGTGATGACAGAACAGGAACACAGGGGCCCTGGCGTCCACATTGCCCAGGTAGTTCTCGATGAATGTGAGGCTGCGCCGGTCGATGCTGGGCACCGGCTCCTGCGGCGTGGAGCTGTCGAAGCCGATAAAATGGCAGCCGTGGCGCTCGAAGGCATAGTTGTCGCCGCCGTAGCGCTTGCGCATGATCGGCAGCATGGCCGTCCAGGTGTTGTCGTGGTTGCCGGGGGTGACGTAGAGAGGCAGATCGAGCGGCTTGAAGTAGCTCTCGAAGTTGCTCCAGGTCTTGTGGATCACGCCGTACTCGGTCAGATCGCCGGTGGCGATGACGAACTCCGGCTTCGGCGCGGTCAGGTCCAGCGGCTTGAGCGACTGCGGCTTGACCGCCTCCCTGCAGAACCACTCGAGCGTGGAGACGCTGCGGGCGTCGGGGCCCGGATTGGGGGCGCCGACCGGCTGCGGGTCGATGTGGATGTCGGAGACCTGCAGGAAGCAGAAGTCGTCAATCGCCCGCAGCGGAGACGTCACCAGAAGTACGAGCAATGTCGTATATAGCGCGTTCCGCGCCCACTGATGATCAGTGCGTTCGTGCATCATTCGCTTCATTCCAAATGCCAAGTCAAACATTGAACAGGAGCTAACGGAGGAAACAGAGAAGGACTTAATCGTTTGCTCTCCAGCATGTCCGGCGAAACAACCAGCGCATATCCCGATTCTCTGTTCCCTTCTATGATGCCGGGGTTGTCAAGTCCGCATGTGGAGCGTTGGGTGCGATTGG
>CAYVVX010000097.1:0-11734 GCA_964455315.1 uncultured Planctomycetales bacterium
CTCGGTGCCACTGCCTTGGCGCTCCCCGCATCGGAGATCTACCAAACGCTAGAGGTACTTCTACAAGGCCAACGCCACCGACGATGACGGCGACACGTTGACCTGGTCGTTCGTGGCCAGGCCGCCGGGCATGAGCATTAATCCGGCCACCGGCGCGATCGACTGGCTGGTGCCGCAGACCGCGGCCGCGAACTCTCCGTTCACGGTGACCATCGCGGTGTCCGACGGCATGGCGGCGACCGAGCAGACCTTCCAGATCACCGCCCAGGCGGTCAACGTCGCGCCGATCATCTTCTCGACCCCGGTGCTGGTCGGAGCGGTCGGGGCGGACTATGCCTACGACGTAAACGCCAACGACCTCGACGGCGACACAGTGACCTACTCACTCACCGAAGCGCCGAGCGGCATGCACATCGATGCCCAGTCGGGATTGATCACCTGGCAGCCGGCCGCGGGCCAGGACGGGCAGCATACCGTCACCGTAAAGGCGGCCGATCCGGCAGACCTGTTCGACGAGCAGACCTTCACCATCGAGGTGGCTCCGTGCCCGGACGCGCCTGAGTTCACTTCAGCACCGCAGCCGTTCGCCGGGCCCGAGATCGCCTACGCCTACCAGGCCGAGGCGACCTCGAACGGCGGCACGATCACGTATTCGCTCGACATCGCCCCCGGCGGCATGACCATTGACGCCGGCAGCGGCCTGATCCAATGGACACCCACGACCGGACAGCTTGGCGTTCACGACGTCACCGTGCTGGCAACGCGCGACGGCGTATGCCCGACGCCGCAGAGCTACACCGTCGAAGTGAAGACATGCAGCCTGGCAGTGGGATACACCCTGCCGCCGCTGGTGCCGGGACAGTCGATCGTGGTGCTCCCGGATCTGCAGGCCAACTGCGGGCCGGTCACTTTCCGGCGGGTGTCCGGCACGCCGGGCATCACCGTGGTGGCGGACACCGGTGAGCTGCGCTGGACGCCCGTGGTCGGTGCTTTCATCGTCGAGATCGAGGCCACTGACGCGTTCGGACTTGTCGAGACGGTGGTGCTCTCCGGCAACGTCCTGCCGCAGTCGGCACCGCAGATCACCTCCACGCCTCCGTTCACCGCCCAGCCCGACCTGCTGTACAGCTACCTGGTCATCGCGAACGATCCGGACAATGATCCGATCACCTTCGGGCTCGACGAGTCGCCCGCGGGCATGGTCATCAACGATCAGACCGGGCTCATCGAGTGGACACCGACGGCGAGCCAGTTGGGCACCCATCCGGTCGCAGTCCGTGTGGCCGACAACCGCGGCGCCGGTGTGATCCAGAGCTTCCCGGTGACCGTCTCCGCGGACGGCACCAACGTGGCGCCGAAGATCACCACCACCCCGCCGCTCACAGTGATCGCGGGGCGCGTCTATGCGTATGACGTCGATGCGACGGATGACAACGGTGACCCGCTGACTTACGCGCTGGACATCGCGCCCGCGGGTATGACCATCGACGATCAGACCGGCGAAATCAACTGGACGACCGCGGAGGATGCTCTCGGCGTCCATCCGATCAGGATCACCGTCCAGGACGGGCGCGGCGGCGTCGGATGGCAGGCGTACGACCTGACCGTCAAACACAATACCCCGCCGCAGATCGACTCCGCACCGATCTTCAAGGCCATCGTAGGTATTGAGTACGTCTATCCCGTGCTGGCCGGCGATGTGGACGGCGACACGCTGCTGTACGCACTCGACGAAGCACCGGCGGACATGACCATCGACGCGGCGACCGGCGAGATCCGCTGGACCCCGCGGCCGGGCGACGACGGCGATCACGACGTGCGCATCGCCGTCACTGATCCGTTCGGCGGGCGGGCGGAGCAGGTCTTTGCCGTGACCGTCTTCGCCGATGCGAACGCGGACCTCTACCCGCCGGAAGTGATCGTCACCGCCGAGCCGCCGACGGTCAACGTGGGCGAGCCGGTGGCCATCACCGTGCAGGCCATGGACGATTTCGCCATCGCGACGCTGGTGCTGACTGTCAACGATGCGCCGGTAACGCTGGGGGCCGATGGCCGGGCGGTGTTCACACCCTCGGCACCGGGCGCCTACGTCGCCAAAGCGGTGGCCACCGATCCCTCCGGCAAGACCGGCAGCAGCTCGACCGATTTCGCCGCCCGCGTACCGGGCGACGAGACCGCGCCGACCGTAGTCATCACGGCGCCCGCGCTGGACAGCGAATTGGCGGCACCGATGGACATCGTGGGCACCGCCTCCGACGCCAACCTCTACAAGTACACCCTGGCGTACCGCCAGGTGGGCGATGACGAGTACATCGAGTTCGCCGCCGGCTACCAGTCGGTCACCAACGGCGTGCTCGGCAAGCTCGACCCGACCATGATGCTCAACGGGCTGCACGAGATCCGCCTGCGGGCCCAGGATCTCAACGGCAACATCGCCGCCTACACCGTCGTCTACAACATCGTCGGCGACCTGAAGATCGGCAACTTCACCATCACCTTCAAGGATCTCGACATCCCCGTCTCCGGCGTGCCGGTCACGGTGACCCGCACCTACGACAGCCGCAAGCGCAGCAAGGGCGACTTCGGCTACGGCTGGACGCTGGACATCGCCAGCCTCAAGGTCGAGGAGAACAAGACCATCGCCGACGACTGGGAGCAGGTGCAGGGCGGAAGCTGGCTGCCCGTGTACGGTCTGTTCGCCACCCGCCGCAACATCGTCTCTCTCACGCTGCCCAACGGGCAGGTCGAACGGTTCGAGGCCAAGGCGCTGCCGGCGTCGCAGGCGCTGATTCCGATCACCTTCCTGTCCGGCCTGCAGTTCATCCCGCTGGGGGACACCACCTCCACGCTGACGGTCAGCGGGCAGGGGCTGCCGGACTTCTACCTCGGCGACACGCCGGGCACCGGCACACTGGTCAACATCAACGGGCAGGACGCCGACCTGACCACGTTCCACCTGAAGCTCAAGGACGGCACACAGTTTACCTTCGTCGGTGCCTATGGCAGCCGGACCGCGCGGTTGCAGTCCATCCGCGATCTCAACGGCAACAGCATCCAGATCACCAGCAACGGCATCACCCACTCGAGCGGGCTGGAGATCACCTTCGAACGAGATGCTGACAATCGCATCACCGCGATCGTCGATCCCGACGGAAAACGGATCACCTACGGCTACGACGCCCGCGGCGACCTGATCAGCGTCACGGACCAGATCGACCGTGTCACCCGCTTCACCTACAACCGCCGCCACGGGCTCATCGAGATTCTCGGGCCCGACGGCACCTACCCGGCCCGCAACATCTACGACGACGCCGGCCGGCTCATCGCCACCATCGACGCCGAAGGCAACCGTATCGAGTTCAGCCACGATATCGACGCTCGCCAGGAAGTGGTCTGGGATCGCCTCGGCCAGCCGACCATTCACGAGTACGATCAGGGCGGCAACGTGACCGCGACCACCAATGCCCTGGGTGAACGGACCGAGTATACCTACGATGCCCGCGGCAACACCCTGACCACGAAAGACCCGCTCGGGCACATCACCACGTCCACCTATGATGCCAGGGACAACCTGCTGACCGAGACCGATCCGCTCGGCAACACCACCACGTACACCTATGACGCGCAGAGCCGGCGCCTGACCGAGACCGATGCCGAGGGGCGGCTTACGAGATACGAGTACGATGCGGGCGGCAACCTGGTGAAAGTCACCGACCCGATGGGCCACGTCAGCCGCATGACCTACAACGGCGCCGGCAATCTGGTCAGCCAGATCGACCCGATCGGCGGCACCACCACCTACCAGTATGACGCATACGGCCGGCTGATCTCCAAGACCGACCCCGTCGGCGCGACCATGACCTACACATACGACAGCTCAGGCCGCAAGCTGTCCGAGACGGTCACCCGCACCACACCCTCCGGCCCGCAGGCCATCACCCGGTCCAACGACTACGACGACTTCGGCCAGCGCACGGAAACCACCGACGGCGAAGGCTTCGTGTTCAGGACCGAGTACACGGCGTTGGGTAAGACCTCCGCGACAGTCGACCAGCTCGGCAACCGCATGGAGTTTGAGTACGACGCCCGCGGCAACCTGCTGGTCAAGCGCTATCCCGACGGGTCCGAGGAGCTCTCCACCTACGACGCCGAGGGACGCCGACTGAGCTTCACTACGCCCGACGGTCGCACCACGCGCTACGCGTACGATTCCGTCGGCCGGCTGATCAGAACCACCGCCCCAAACGGCGGCGAGACCGAGACCGTCTACGACGCCGCCGGACGGGCCATCCGCTCGATCGATCCGCTCGGCCACATCACTCGCACCGAGTACGATGCCGCCGGGCAGGACATCGCCGTCATCGACCCGCTGGGCAATCGCGTCGAACGGGTCTACGACAGGACCGGCCTGATGACCCGCGAGACCGACGCCCTCGGGCGCACGCTCGAGCAGGAATTCACGCTCAACCGCCAGCCGGCCCGGATGGTCTTCCCCAACGGCCTGGCCATCACCTACCAGTATGACGACGCCGGCCGGCGGATCAGCGAGCGGTCCAGCACCGGCGTCGAAACCCGCTTCGAATACGACGCGGTCGGGCGGCTGGTCAAGATCATCAATCCCCTCGGCTTCGAAACCCGCTATCAGTACGACGAAGCCGGCGCCAAGGTGGCCATGATCGACGCCGAAGGCCGTACCACGCGGTATGAGTACGACCGCATGGGTCGCCAGACTCGCGAAATCCGCCCGCTGGGCATGGCCGAGCAGGTCGCCTACGGGCCGTCCGGGCGCACCGAGTCGGTCACCGACTACAACGGCGCCACCAACGGCTTCGCCTACGACGAGAACGGGCAGATCGTCTCCAAGAACCTTTCCAACGGCCGGACCGTCGCGTACGACTACCTGGAGCCCGGCCGGATCGGGTCCATCACCGACCATCGCGGCACGACGGGTTACGAGTTCGACACCGCCGGACGGCTGATCCGCCGCACCGATCCGGGCGGCGCACAGATCTCCTACGCCTGGGACGAGGCCGGCAACCGCATCGCCGTGACCACGCCGGCGGGCACCACGGCCTACGGCTACGACGAGCTGAACCGCCTCAAGACCGTCACCGATCCCGACAACGGCGTCACCACCTACAGCTATGACGCGGTCGGCAACCGCAAAGGCGTTGCGTACCCCAATGGCGCTACCAGCACGTATGACTACGACAGCCTTAACCGCCTGACCTCACTGGTCCATCGCGACAACGGCGGAACGGTCATCGCGTCCTACGCGTACACGCTCGACGCCTTCGGTAATCGCAACAGGGTCGTCGAGCACGACGGGCGTACTGTCGATTACCAGTACGACGCCCTGCTGCGCCTGACCCGCGAGACCGTCACGGCGGCCGGCGGCGCGGTTACCACCATCAACTACACCTACGATCGGGTCGGCAACCATTTGTCGAGGACGATCCAGACAACGGCCCAGCGCATCCGCACTGATTACACCTACGACGCCAACGACCGCCTGCTCACCGAGACCCGCGTGGTCACGCTGGTCGACGCCGGCCGCGGCCGCGGCGCGGTCAGCTACGCCGATGCGGCCGTGTCCCGGCAACATGCCCGCTGGATGGCTCCCACGCTGACCGGGGCCATGCTCGGCGCGCTGCTGATGCCGCTGACGCTGCTGCGGTCGCGCCGACACGGCGTGGGGGCCCGATTGCGGCGACGGCGGGTGCTCATCCGCACCATCGTGCTCGTGGTGCTTCCGGTGATGGCCCTGGAGCCGCGCAACGTCCAGGCCGTCTATGTCACCGGCGTGCTGCGCGCGTCGGTGGGCACCGCTGCCCTGGCCCAGGCGGGCGGCAACGCCAGTTACACCTGCACCTGGGACGCCAACGGCAATCTCCTGACCCGCACGGACGGCTCCAACACCGACCTCTTCACCTACGATGCCGAGAACCGCCTCGCCACCGCGTCGATGCGGACCGACGGGCGGTCGGACGAGATCAGCTACACCTACGACGCCTTCGGCAACCGCATGAGCAAGACGCTCAACGGTGTGACCACGACGTACCTGGTCGACACCACCTCGAAGTACGTCCAGGTGCTGATGGAGACCACCAACGGGCAGGCGGTCAGCTATGTCCGCGGGGATGATCTGATCAGCATGAAACGCGGCACCGCGGCGCGCTATTACCATCCCGACGGGGCCGGCTCCACGCGGGCCCTGACCGACACCGCCGCGACCGTGACCGATCGGTATGCCTATGACGGGTTCGGAGGTTTGCTCAGCCGCAGCGGCTCAACCACCAACGATTTCCTCTACACCGGCGAGCAGTACGACGCCAACGTCGGCTTCTACCACCTGCGGGCCCGCATGTACGACCCCGGCACCGGCCGGTTCACCACCGCCGACCCGTTCCGCATGATCAACCAGCGCGATCCGCTGGCCTTCCACAAGTACATGTACGCCTATAACAACCCGGTCAACTTCAACGACCCCAGCGGCCTGGCGACGCTGCTGGAAATCTCCATCTCGATTGCGGTCATCGCCATTCTCATCCTGGCCTTCGGGCAGGCCCTGGTCACCGCGCCATCAAAGGCAGCCACGTTGCCGATCTGGGGCATCTGGAACGCCGTGAACATCGCTTCCGCCCCACCGGAGGTCCGCGGCGAGGTCGGTTGGATCATCATTCAATTCTACAAATGGGCGGTCAAGACCCACTCCAACTGGCAGGGCACCTGGACGCTTGGGCCAGGGGGATACATCCTCGGGCGAAGCTGGGCGTGCGGCGATCACGTGCAGCAATTGATGCAGCATCTCACGGCTCAGCCGAGATACCCGCTGCAGCATTTCGACTTCCGCGTCTTCGAAAGCAACGTCCGGTACGCCCCGGGCTCCGGTACCGCCACCACCATCACCGGCCTCGTGCACACGTACCTGATCGCCCACAACACGTCGAACAACATCACCATCAATCTCGACTCGTGGTACTGGTGGTTCTTCGCACCGTACATGCCGGCCCCGTATTACTGGTCGGTCGATGTGTCCGATTCGGCAAACTACAGCGGCTACTACGGCTCGTCGGGACCCCCCTCGCCATCGTCGGGTGGCCCCGAACCGCAGGCACCGCCGCCAGGGGGAAATGCGCCGGGGCTCTGATAGCTGGCCCGCCGCGCGGGGGTGCTGGTCGCGAATCGACACCAACCCGGTGGAGGCGGCGCGGACGGGCGGCGCTCCGGCCGTGCCGGGAGTACGGCATGCTGCCGCTCAATCGCGATCCAGTTCCACCAGTCGGATGGGCCCGACATAGACGATCTCGAGGTTGTTCTTGGCGCTGTAGTAGTCCTCGACCCGCAACCGCAGCGGCAGGCTGTCCAGGTCCGCCGGGAGTTCCGGCAGCGGCACGATGAACCACTCGCCGGTCAACCGCGGAATGCCCAAATCGGCGCTCCACAGTTCCTTTTCCCCCCACAGCAGCTTGATGGCCCGCGTGCCCGACCACCGCCACCTGGCCCGGCCCAGGCCGAAACTCTCCTTGTTGGCGTCAGCCAGGTACAGGATCAGCGCCAGCCGGTCCCGCCGGCCGGACACGGGCACGACCACCGGCAGCTCGACGTGCGTGCCCGCGTTGACCGGATCGTGCTTGGCCAGCGCGAAGACCGCCACCTGCTGATCCTGGAACGTGTGCAGCCCCCCGATCCAGTCGCCCCAGAAGGTCTCCCGGGCCTGCGGCACCACGGTCGCCAGCAGCCGGTTGTGGCGCGCCCACACCCGGGTGCCGGCCTGGATCGGCGGATCGCCCAGGTCGGAGAGCAACTGCGCCACCGGCGCGACCGTTTTCGAGTACTCGGGGATGAATTCGCGCAGCCGGTTCTGGCGCGCCTCCAACAGCTTCCGCCAGTCGGCAGGCGAGGTATTGGCACGCTCCTTCCACCAGGCAACGTACTTGCCGACCTGGGACACGTGCGGAAGCAGCCGCTCGACCTCGCCCAGCTCGCCGAGCAGCCTGTCGCGCACACCCGCCATCAAGCGGCTCGCCCCGGCATCATCCCCGTCGTAGATCGCGTTCAGCACCGCGTCCTGGTGAGCCGGCCACCAGTATTCCGGATACGGCGCCCGTGTCGCGGCGATGGCGGTTTCCACCTCCCGCGTCAACGCGTTCAGGTACTGGCGTTCCAGCGTGTCCGGCTCGATCAGGCTCGCGGATACCGCCGATCGGCAGAACGACGGCAGCTTCGCCTGCAGCGCCTCCAGCGCGCTGATGGTGCGCCCGCGGTCTGACGGAGTTTTCAGTCGCGGCGGGCAGTGCGGCGCGGAGTCGGTGTGCGTGTTCCAGAACTGGAACCGACTTCGGATCTGCTTCAGCTCGTCGTCGAACAGCGCGGCCGTCTTCACCTGTCCGGGCCCAAACACCATGTCGTATGCCCGCCCGCGGATGGCCTCGAAGGTGTACTGCTCCGGCCGCCAGCTCCACCATCCGATCATCGGGACCAGGTAATGTTGCTGGGCCTGCCAGCCGTCCCAGGGCATGACCGCGTGGACGAAGTCGCCCATGGCCCGCAGGTCACGCTCCTGCGGATGGTTCCAGCCGTCGCCCAGGTCGAGGGCGCCGCTGTAGGCATGATCCGACCCGGCCCGGAAGGAGGCATGTGGAATACGCGGCCAGTTGTGCCACCAGGAGGGCTTGACGGTCATGCCGATCGAACGGGCGTCGGCCAGATCTTCGGCACAGGGCACGCTGGTCCAGTACCAGACCGCCTGCTCCATGCCCGGAACGGCCACGATGGCGGTGTTGAACTTCGTCCTGACCGTCTGGTAGTCGCCCTTGGGCGGCGTGATGGCGATGGCGTCGCCGGTGATACTGTGCTCGCGCCCCAGGGCGATGACCCGCTTCAACATCCGTTCCGGCGATTCACCCGATCCCTTGTCGTCGAACGAAGCCCACAGCCCATCGGCGCCCATGTCGATGAACTCCCTGAAGGTCGCCAGGACCGCGTCCTGCTCGGCCGCCGTTACCCCGCAGTTCACCGCCGCGTACACGCGCAGATCGCGGTCCTTCGCCATTTGAATGATGCCGCCAAGTTCGTCTCGCTTCAGCTTTGCGCCCGGCTCGAACGCATAGATCCCGTCGCGCAGATCGATGAAATTGATCCGCGAGCTCATGATGCAGTCGAAGTTCTCGCTGCGCAGGAAGTATTCAAAGTGCGGGTGGGGCCGGCCGCGCAGCGGGATCGTCGGCCAGTCGCGAATGGTCGCCTCCTGAACGATGAGCTTGTCCGCCTCGCGCCGGAGCAACTGAAAGAGCGTGTCCGCCCCGTAGAAAACCGCCCGGCCGCTCTCACCGGCAACCAGGGCGGTGGTCGCGCCACCCTCCGCCCACACCTTCAGGGCATACCCCTCCGGATGCTCCACGACGGCGAGGTTCTGCTCGCGACACATCCTGTCCAGTTCCGGGAAACCGCCCCGCTTGCCGAGCAGGACGCGCAGGGCGAGCCCCGTGGGCGCCTCTCCAGCAGTGCCGACCGTCCACTCCTGACCGAACCGCCGCTGCACGTACATCGCCAGCAATCGGGCGGCTTCGCGCTCCGCGGGCGTTGCCTTCACCGAGAGCAGGATCGCCGCCGGTCCCTGGACACTCACCGGTTGGCCCCATCGGGCCTCGCTCGCCGCAGGTACCAGTTGAACCGGACCAGGCTCGGCGGCCAGGCAAGGCATCAGGAACAGGCAGACGAACAGGGGCATCAGGCCAAGCTGTCGCATAACGTACCTCAGCACAATGAGTTGAAATCGCAACGCGTGCGATAGGACGCTGTTGGGCACCGACCCGGACCGCCGTTCCATGCCAATCCAGGGTCCACCTGAACCCGGCCTGGCGCCAAAGCGGCCCGGGAGATCAGGTCGAAGGCCTATTGCATTGTCTACAGAAATCGACTTGTATTGTCAACAGAATGACCGGTCCACGCGTTCAACACCGGAGTCCTCCCCGCAGGAGAAAAGCATGAGTCGCCCGCGCCTTCTCGGAGTCATGGTTCTGATCGCTGCCTCCCTGGCCGCTCCCGCGTCAGCGCTGGTGGTCAAATCGGCCGAGCAGATGACCGGACCGTGGCAGTTGTTCATCGATGATTATCTGGTCGCATCCAAGCGCAATGTGATCCGGCGATACCACGCCTTCCAGAAGCGGCAAGGCAATCCCCTGATCGTGGCCGATCGGCCCTGGGAAAAATGGGTGGTGACAGCCAGCCAGGTGCTGCCCACCGAGGACGGCTCGGGCTTCCGGATGTATTACGGCTGCTGGTCCGAGCCTCAGGATGGGTCTAAACGGGGATGGGAGTCGTACTCCTGCTATGCGGTCAGCAAGGACGGCATCACCTGGGAGAAGCCCAACCTGGGCCTGTACGAGTACAAGGGCAGCAAGGACAACAACATCCTGCCGGTCTCGCCTTCCCACGTGATGTACACGCCCTGGGAGCGCGACCCGGCCAAGCGCTACCAGGGGGTCGGCGGCGCGGGTGGATACCACGCCTACTCCTCGCCGGACGGGATCCGCTGGAAGCAGGAATCGACCGAGCCGATCATCAGCGGCGGAGACACCAGCCATTTCTACTGGGATCCGCACACCAAACGCTTCCGCTGCACGGTGAAAGGCAGCGGCGGCAAGGTCAGCGGGCACGTCGGCGGCCTCAGCCGCCGCGTGGTCGGATACAGCGAAACCACGGACCTGATGAAGTTTCCGCCACTGCGGATGATCATGGCCCCCGACGATATCGACGACCTGTGGTGCAAGCCTGATACCGTTCAGCGGACGCACTTCTACGCCTGCCACGTCCTGCCCTACCAGACCATGTACATCGGGCTCCTGCAGATCTACCGCGCCGAGGAGCCGGAGGGCTACTTCCACGGACCGTTGTGGCTGGAGCTGGTCAGCAGCCGCGACGGCATGCACTGGCTTCGCGAAGAGGCGGATCTCGCCATCCGCAAGATCTACCGCCTGCAGGACATCAGCCGCCCGCCGCTGCTGGACATCGGCAAATTCCGGGAGTTCGACGACGGCATGGTCATCTCACCGACGCCGCTGCTGGTGGACGACGAGTTGTGGGCCTACTACAGCGGGTACGACGAAGCCCACGACCTGCTGCCCTACGGCTCGGCCATCGGGCTGGCCACTATGCGCAGGGACGGGTTCGCTTCGCTGGATGCCGACGAGGTGCCCGGCGAGATCGTGACCCGGCGGTTCGCCAACGTGCAGGGCACCCTGCAGGTCAATTACAGCTCGCGCCGCGGCAGCCTCCGCGTGGAACTGCTTGACGCGGACGGGCAGGTGCTGCCCGGCTACGGTCGTGCCGAATGCGAGCCGCTCACCAGGGACTCGATCAACGCGGAGGTGCGCTGGAAGGACAAGCGGGAGCTGCCCGCTGGAAAGGAAGTGCGCTTCCGGTTCCTCCTCGAGCACGCCCGCCTGTATTCGTTCATGCCCGGCGAGGAGGCCAAGGTTCTGGACGACCCGGCGCCAACACCCCTGCAGGCGCTCTATACCTTCGAGGGCAAGACCGACGCCTGGTCCGACATGCTCGGTGACGACGGCCTGCAGGAGATGCGCAACCTGGGCACCTGCGTGGTGGACTTCAAGGATCCCCAGCCGGCCTTCGGAGAGCACGCGCTGATGGTGGGATCGCAGTTCCGGCCATGGAATCGGGTCGAGATTCTCGACACGCAGCGGCTGGGCAAACAGTTCACGCTGGCGGC
>CAYVVX010000098.1:0-214 GCA_964455315.1 uncultured Planctomycetales bacterium
GCATCGCCATCAAGGCCCTGATGCCGGAAGGCCCGATGGGGGTGCAGCCGGCCTTCGTGGTGGCCGGGGACGGGAAGACCCTGTGGCAGGCATTCCCCCCGCTCCAGCAGTACATCACCGGCCGGCAGCCTGAGAAGCTGGCGCTGGACGATCTGGAACTGGACATGTTCGTGAGCTTCGATGAGCTGCGCCATCCCGTGGCCTACGCGCTGAC
>CAYVVX010000098.1:224-1126 GCA_964455315.1 uncultured Planctomycetales bacterium
AGATGCTCATTGGCGACGTGAAGAAGTTCACCGGCCTCAAGCACGAGAAGGGCGGGGAGGAGGCAGTGCAGGTGGTCAGCGGCGTCCTTGTCTTCGATTATGGGCAGGGCGAGAAGTCGGATCTGCCCTTTGAGGCGAGCTTCGCCGTTGACAGGGGCCTGCTCAGCGAGCTGCGCTACGATCACACCGCGGCGTTGAAGGCGAAATTCGCCCAGGCTCCGCCGGGCGCCCAGGTGCCCAGGCTGCGGAAATTCGTGCAGGTGTTCAGGTTCTCCGACGTCAGGGTGGGGGACAAGATCCCGGCCGAGGCGTTCACCTACAAGCCGGCGGCGGATGCCGAGGAAGTCCCGGATTTCTACGTGCCCTCGGGAGATCAGATGCAGCAGAGGCTGCGCGGCGCCGCCGCACCCCCATTTGCAGGCAAGGATCTCGACGGCAAGCCGATCAGCCTCAAGGACTACCGCGGCAAGGTGCTGGTGCTGGATTTCTGGGCCACCTGGTGCCGGCCGTGTCTGATGGCCATGCCGGGGCTGCAGGAGATCCACAGCAAGTACAAGGACAAGCCGGTGGCGGTGCTGGGCATCAACACCGACGGGCCGAACATGGAGCGTTCGGTCAAGAAGGTTCTGGAACAGTTGAAAATCACCTATCGCCAGTACATGGACGTGACCGACGATCTCGGGCGGCCCTACGGCGTGCAGGGCATTCCCTACCTGGTGTTGATCGATCAGGAGGGGATCATCCAGGATATCCACACCGGATATGCTCCCGGGCAGGAGCAGCGCCTGGCGGAGCAGATCGACAAGCTCCTGGCGGGCAAGAGCCTGGTCAAGCCGAAGAAGTGACCCGTCTGCCGATCCTCGGGACAAGCCTTACGGCAGGGTCAGTTCGGTCGGCGGTTC
>CAYVVX010000098.1:1136-4929 GCA_964455315.1 uncultured Planctomycetales bacterium
GCAGGATCTTGAGCGGTCCGCTGAGGTTCGAGAGATGCCGGCGAAGATCCTGCACGCCGGCCATGTCCCACGCGCCGATCCTGCGGATGACCTGTCCGGCTTCGACGCCGGCCTTGCCGGCCGGGCTGTTGTCCTCCACGTGGGTGACCACCAGTCCCTTGACCGTCTCAGGCAGCCGATAGCTGCGCAGGATCTGATCGCTGGGGCTGGCCAGCTTCATGCCGCGGAAGGTGAGGATGTTTACGCCGGTGAGCACCTCCCGCCGCGCGGGGGCCACTTTGAGCGTGCTGCGCTGCCCCGCACGGAAGAATACCAGGTCCACCTCCACCCCGGCGCGCGAAGCTCCGACCATCCGTACCAGCTCATCAACTTCCTCAATCGGCTCGCCGTCGTATTCGACGACGATATCTCCCGGGCGCAGGTCGGCCTGATGAGCGGGGGTGCCGAATTCGACGTCGGTGATCCTGGCTCCGCGGCCCGGAGGCGCCCCGGCAGCGCGGCAGTCCGCGTTGCTGGGTGCGGACAGTCGTACCCCCAGGAGCCCGTACTCGACCTCCTGGCCGCGGACGAGCTGTTCGATCAGCGCCTTGGTGACGTGATCGATGGGAATGGCGTAGCCCACGCCCTCATTGGCGCCGGAGCGGGTGGAGATGGCGGTATTGACGCCGATGATCTCGCCGCGGATGTTGAGCAGCGGTCCGCCGCTGTTGCCGGGGTTGATCTTCGCGTCGGTCTGGATGAGGTTGCCGTAGTACCGTTCGCGGCTGGGGTCGAGCTGGTCGGTGAGCACCTGCCCGATGGCGCTGACCACGCCGAAGGACATCGCCGCCCGACCGCGGTTGTCCGAGGCGGTGCCGAAGGGATTGCCCATCACGATGGCGAAATGCCCCTGGCGCACCTCGGACAGATCGCCGAAGCCGGCGGACCGCAAGCCCTTGCCCTGGATGGTCAGCACCGCCAGGTCGCTGCGCGGGTCGCTGGTGATACCGTCGACCGCATAGACGCTGCCGTCGAACAGGAGCACCTCGATGTCCTGCGGATCGGCATTGTGAACGACGTGCTCGTTGGTCAGGATCAGCCCGTTCTCGCGAATGATCACGCCGCTGCCCACGGCCGGGATCAGCCGCCGCCGGTTGGGGCGGGAGGGGGCGTCATCGGGCGCATTCCCGCGGGTTTCTCCGTCATCCGGGCTGCGACGGGCACGGATGGCCACCACGCTGGGACGCACATCCTCGGCGATCTTCGTCAGCGTGCTCTGCAACCGCTCGACCATGCTCAGGTCGCCGAGCGGCGTCTCCGCGAACAGCGGGGTGATCAGCAGCAGGACCACGCACGCGGCCATGGACGGTTTGGGTGAGCATGGTTTCATCGTGCATTCCCGGTATTGCATTCAGAGCCGCGGCGAGGCGGCATCCCAGCCTGGTCCCATTATAAGCTGCCGGCGGCCGAAGGGGGAGGCTGCGTGCGGGACAGCAGGGCCTGCTGAGGCGGTTGCCAGAGGGTTCCGCCCTCGCGACAGGTGCTGACGATCTGCCCGACGGCATCCTCGACGCTGTCGGTGACGATGAACAGGTCGAGATCCTGGGCGCTGATGGTGCGGTGTTCGTGCAGAAGCTCCGTGCGGAACCACTCGACCAGCGGTTCCCAGAATGCCTTGCCCATCAGAACGATGGGGGCCGGTCCCGTCTTGTGGGTCTGGATCAGCGTGAAGGCCTCGAACAGCTCATCCAGGGTTCCGAACCCGCCCGGAAAGCACACTAGCGCCGCGGCGTAGCGGACGAACATCACCTTGCGGGCGAAGAAGTAATCGAAGTTCAGGGGCGCGTTCTGGTAGGGGTTGGGCTTCTGCTCGCGGGGGATGACGATGTTGAGCCCCACACTGACGCCGCCGGCCTCGGAGGCGCCCCGGTTGGCGGCCTCCATGATCCCCGGGCCGCCGCCGGTGATGACCGCGAACCCCTCCCGGGCGAGCCGCGCGGCCAGATCCCGGGCTTGGGCGTATGCCGGGGCGTCGGGCGGCGTCCGTGCCGAACCGTAGACCGTCACCGCGGTGCCGATGCGGCTCATGACGTCGAACCCTTCGACGAACTCGGCCATGATGCGAAACACCCGCCAGGTTTCCTCGGAAGGTGAGAAAGGGCCTCGTGTGGGAACGATCATGATGCCTTCATACTCCATCCAGAAAGTCGGGTTTCAGCATGCGCGCGGCTCAGTAGATCCTTGCCACCAGCAAGGTGCGGTCGTCGGTCACCGGTGCGTCGCCGGTGAAATCGGCGACCGCCCTGAGGATCGCGTGGATCAGGTCGCTGGCCGCCTCGCGGCAGTGCTCCAGGATGCCGTCCAGCCGATCAGCTCCGAACTGCTCCCCGGCACCGTTCATCGCCTCGGTGATCCCGTCGGTGTAGAAGATGATCTGGTCACCGGGCAGCAACTCCGCGCGGCACTGGTCATACGTTTCCTCAGGCAGAATGCCCAGCGGCAGCTTGCGGGCACCGTCCAGGGACAACACCTCACCGCCGCGGCAGCGTTTCAGCCGCGGCGGGTTGTGACCGGCGCAGGAGTACTCCAGGTGCCGGGTCTTCGGGTCGTAGATGCCGTAGAAGGCGGTGACGAAGGTGCCCGAGTTGCCGGTGTAATGGCGGGCGAGCTGGGCGTTGAGGTAGTTGAGCATCTCGCTCGGCGGCGCCGGCGGGCCGGGATACGCGTGGGCGATGCTGTGGGTGATGGCCATCAGCACGGCCGCGGGGGTGCCGTGTCCGGTGACGTCGGCGATGAGCAGACCCCACCTGCCGTCCGGCAAGGGGAAGAAGTCGTAATAGTCGCCGCCCGCCCAGCGTGAGGTCTGGTAGTGGGCGGCCAGATCCATGGTCGGAATGTCGGGCAGTTTCTCCGGCAGCAGGGACCGCTGGATGTCGGCGACGACCTGCAGCTCGTGGTCCACCAACTGGTACGCCCGCTGAAGTTCCTCGGCAATGACCAGCGTGTGGGTCGCCCGTCCGAACAGGTTGGCCATCCAGACCAGTTCCGGGAACTGTTCCCGGCTGAACGCCTCCGGCTCGCGGCGCATGAGCAGAACCATGTTCAGGGCGGCGCCGTGATCGTAATTGGGAATGGCGATGAGTGACTGCTGATCGCGGAAGTACTCCGCGGCGGGGTCGCTGCCGGCGATCTCCAGCCGGTCGATGATTTGCGGTTTGTCGGCGTAGACCAGGTCGGCCAGCAGTCCGCCGGACAGGAGCGGCAGCCGATCGGGATGATGCCACGGGTTGATGTTCTCGGGCCAGGTACTCGAGCGGGTGATGCGGAACCAGGGGGGCTCGAGCCCGCGTCGGCTGATGGCGACCATCCGGTCGGTGGGCAGGATCTGGCGCATGCGCTGGCTGTACGCCTGGACCATCTCCTGGGGGTCGGTGTGGGTGGACATCTCCCGCATGGTCTCGACGATGAGATCCAGCCGTTGCTCCCACGGCGCCGCTGTAGTCTGCTGATTCTGCCGTTCCGGCATCATGTGCACTCCCTGGCCAACGAGGACTATAGCCCCGAAGTGATCGGGGGCAAAGCCGACCGGCCTGGCTCGCCCGGAGGCGGCTCGATGTCACAACCGATTTCCGGACGCCGCCGGTCAGTGGAGCCGATCGCGCTGGTTATGGGCTGCGGGCCGCCGGGGCCGTGAAAGCGGGGTAATGCACGCCGATTTCGCCCCTTAAGCGGGCGCCCGCGATACCCGATACCCCGAACAGATCGCCTCGCGTGAGCGACACCGTTAGGTGTGGCGAGGAGAACGCAGGCCGCG
>CAYVVX010000098.1:4939-8936 GCA_964455315.1 uncultured Planctomycetales bacterium
TGCGGGCGCACTGGCCGCCGGGCGAGCGGTGACAGGGTTTGCCGCGGCAAGAGGACAGGCATGAAGCCGGGTTCGAACATCCCGCCTCAGGTGATCAGCGGCTTCGTCGATGAGGCGTCCGCTTACCTGGCCATCCTTCACCGCGACACGCTGGCCCTGGAGGCGGAATCAGGCGGTGGCACGCTCTGGATCCGTGATTCCGGCGATTCCGGCCGGCATTGCCTGAATGAGATGCTTCGTGCCGCGCAGGCCCTCGACAGGCTCGTGTCGGCCCTGCGGTTCGAGGACATGCGCGCCCTCGCGATTCGGCTGGAGACGCTGCTGGACGAGGTGCGGACGCATAAGCGTCCCCTCACGCCGCAGATCTTCGAGGCCGGCTTCCGCGTTTACGACATCCTTCGCGGGCTGGTCGCGGCCGTCGCCGACGGCACGGTGGTTCCCCCGGACATTCACGCGGGGCTGGCTTTGCTGGACAGGATTGATTCCGACGGGGATCGCGTCACTGCCGAAGGCTCGGATGCCGCCGCTGAACCACCCGCGGAGGACTCGAACGCGACGGATGCTCCATTCTTGCCGCCTTCTCAAGGCCAGCCCGCATTCACAGGCGTGCTCGACGATCCGGAACTGGCGGCTCTGTTCCTGGAGACCACCGGCGAAGCGCTGGACGAGCTGAATCAGGGCCTGAACAGGCTGGAGCAGGTGCCTGACGACCGGAACACGCTCGATCAAATCTTCCGCTGTGCGCGCAGCCTCAAGGGCGCCTCCGGGACGGCCGGTCTCGACGGGCTGTACCACCTGACCGACCGGATGGAAACGGTGCTCGACCGGCTGCGGTCCATGCGCCTTACTCTGCATGAAGAACTGGTAGGCTCGTTGTACAAGGCGGTGGACCATCTCCGCGCGATGATCGATGCGGTCCAGGCCACCGGCCGATGCGAATTGCCCAGCGGCCTGGCAGAGTCACTCTTCGCACGATGGCTCGGGGATGCGTCCGCCGCGCCGCCGACCGTGTCCGGCCCCGCCACCAGAAAGTCCACGGACCCTGGCGCCGAACGTGCCTGCGTGGTGACTCTGGCATTTGGATCGAATCACCGGGAATCCGCGAAGCTGGCTCTCCTGGCGTACAACACACTCCGCGACATCTGCCGCGTGACCGGCTCGGAGCCCGATATCGAGAGCCTCGATGCCGGCCGGACACTGGACAGCGTGCGATTCTCGATCATCTCCGATATTCCCGGCGAGGAAATCCGCCGGGTAGTGCAGGCGTTGATGCCTGGCGAGGTCGTTGTCGAGTCGTCCGCAGCCGATGGGATGTGACCGCCTGAAGGACCGGGTTGGCGGGATCACGTGGCGGCTTCGCGCACCGCGTAGCGCACCGCCCGGCGAATCCAGTCCAGCCGCTGAGGCGGCATCAGACCGTAAGGCCCGACCACCGCGGCACGGAGCTTGAGCGTCGCGGCTTCATGCAGCGCGCGCACCAGCGCCGCCGGATCGTCGCATGCGGGGCTCACCCCCTTGAGTTCGACGGCGACCCGGTCGGGCCCGCAGCCGACCGCCTCAGCCGCCTTCCACGCGCTGGTCACTTCGTCGGCATCCGTGCGTGAACACTGCATCAGCACGCCCGCCTCGCGCACCGCTGCCGGCGGCTCGTTCGGCGTGTCGCCTGCCCCCCCGGTTTGACCGGACGGAACCACCTGCACCAGTTTCCCACGGCAGGTTCGCGCCAGCATCTCCGCAGCGTCCTCCACCTGTCGCGCCTGCCAGGCGGCGAAGGCGGCGGCCTCGGGGTGCCCGCCGAGCCACTCCCGGTGATCGGCCCCGGTCTGTTCCTCGGTGAGAATCGCTCGCAGGGCCGCTCCCATGCTCTCGGCCGCGGCGGCCACGTCAATCCCGTCGCGCGCGGCAAGCTGCCGGCAGGACTCGCAGAAGCAGCGGTTCAGCAGCCACGAACCAGTCGCGCCGGGACTTGTTCCCACCTCGATCTCCCGCTCCAGCGAGCCGGCCGCGGGCAGTGCGAATTCCTCCAGTTCGATCCCGTCGGGTTCGTACGCCGCGATCAGTTCCTCGCAGACGCCGCGCATCATCTCGCGTACATCGGGGTTGATCGGGCAGATGCGTGAGGGATGCGGATCGCCGAACACCGTCTTGGCGGTCGCGAACGGAAACCGCCGTACCAGCAGCGGGCTCCTGCAGGCGATCACCCGGCCGTGCAGCGCCAGGCCGCGTTTCCGACAGGCGGCGACTATCGCCTTCAGGGGATTGCTCTTCCTGAGCCATTCGACGACGGGCGGCCGCATGCGACTGCCGGCGTAATGCGCCGCCTGCGGCTGGAAACAGGCACCGCCTTCGCTGCGGAACAACCGGACATCGCCGGCCGAAATGCGTACCTCGGCGGTATCGGAGGACAGCAGCGTCAGGCTGATTCCGGCGGCGCCCGCCTCGCCCTTGAACCGGTCGAGAACCTCGTCGATACCCTGCTGGACGAGATCCCACGGGTCGCACTGCATGAGAACCTGAAACATTCCGAACTGCCTCCCTTGGTGAGCGGGCCAGAACCCGATGCGGGCGGATTATAACCTCAACCGTGTTTCGATCGCCCGCCGGCTCAAGCCTTCGTCCCCGTCTTATGGTACAAGCTGGCCATGTACAGGTGGCTTGGGACCGGGATTTGCCTCGCCGGCTGGCTCCTGCTGCTGGCCGCGGTGATCGCGCCGCTGGTCGCGATCGTTACCGGCGCGTTCTCAGCGGATCGGATCGACGTCGCGCTGATGCGCCCGCCGACGCCGCTTTCCCTGCTGGCCAGAAGCCTGACCCTTGCGCTGATCGCCGCCATTTCCGCCCTCCTGCTGGGTATCGCGCCGGCCGCCGTGCTGGGTGGTGCCGGCCGGCATCGTTCCCTGCTGCTGGGGCTGATCCTCACGCCAATATTGATCCCGCCGCAGGTGTATTCGTACGCGTGGGGGCTGCTGACCGCGCCGCAGGGCATCATGGGCGGGTTTGCTCCCGGGGATCCGTCGACGCCGTGGCTCGGGCACGCCGCACGGGCCGGGCTGGTCTCGGCGGGCTGGCTTTGGCCGCTGGTGGCGGTGATCCTGGCCGCGGGTTGGCGCTCCGGCGGACGGGGGGTCTACGAACTCGCCCTGCTGGACACCTCCCGGGGGAGGGCCTTCGTGCGTGCGGTGCTGCCCAGCATCGCGCCGCATGTGCTGGCGGCGGCAGCGGCCGTCTTCGCGATTGCCACCCTGGAATACCCCATCCCGCACCTGGAGCGCAGCCGGGTCTATGCCACCGAGATCATGGTGCTGGTCGAGGTCGGCGCCGCTCCCGCTCAGATCATCCACATGGGTCTGATCGCCGCGGGCATGGTGGCTGTGCCGCTGCTCCTGGCCGGCTGGCTGCTTCATCGCACCCGGGGCTGGGGAGAGTCGGACGCGGAAGGGGGGTTCCCCTTGGCGACGCCTCGTGCCGCCCGGCGGCACGGGCTGATGGCGTTCACCGCAATCATCTGGCTCGCGACCGTCGCCGGTCCGGTTTGGGCCCTGCTGGCGTGGCTGCGCGACCCCGGAGCGTGGCGCCTGGGGTTCGTCCTGTTGAGCGACGAGTGGTTCAACTCGATCGGCGTGGCCCTGGCGGCCGGCCTGCTCAGCATGGTGCTGGCGGCCGGGGTGATGCTGCCCGCCGCCGCGAGCCGGTCCCCGTGGCGATGGGGGGGATGGATCGGGGCCGCGGCGGTACTCCTCGCGGCCATCGTTCCGCCCGGAGTACTGGCGGAGGCGTTCATTGCGATCTTCAACCGCCCGCGCGTCGTAGGAATACGCATGCCCGAGTGGGTGGGCCGGCTTTACTCGGACACCCCGGTGGTCTGGGTGCTGGCGGTGACCGGACGGTACGCGGGGCTGGCGGTGCTGCTATGCTGGCTGGGGCTTCGGCGGCAGGACGTCTCGGCCGGCGAGCAGGCGCGGGTGGACGGCGCCGGTGGAAGGGAGGTGCTCACCGC
>CAYVVX010000098.1:8946-11733 GCA_964455315.1 uncultured Planctomycetales bacterium
GATCCTCCCGGCGGCAGCCCGCACGCTGATCGCCGCCGGGCTGCTGGTGGCGGCGCTGGTGATGTTCGAGGTGGTGATCAGTCATATGGTCAGCCCGCCGGGATACAACGCCGTGGCGATCAGCCTGTTGAACAATATGCACTACGGGCGCGACGACGTGGTCATCACCACCAGCCTTGTGATCGTGACCATGAATGTTATGCTGTGCGTGGCGGGTGCGCGGCTGTTGTCGCGCCGCCGACCGGGATAGAGCGGGGTTGGCTTGGCGTATCACACGATCAGGATGATGCGGCGGTCGGGGGTGGCGCTGGTGATGTGCGCCTTGCCCCTGGTGACGCATGGTTGTCGCGAACGAGGGGAACTGCACGATGCCCGTCCGGATTTCATCTTCGGCGCCCGCGGTATCGGCCCGGGGCAGTTTACCTACCCCCGGGCCATCACCCTGGCATCCGATGGCTGCGTGTTCATCGTCGACAAGACCGGGCGCATCCAGCGCTTCTCCCCCGAGGGCAAGTACGAAACCGCCTTTCTGATGCCCAAAACCGACGCGGGCTATCCCACGGGGATCACCGTGGACAACGACAACCGTGTCATCGTCGCCGACACCCACTACAGCCAGATCATCGTCTTCGACCGGGACGGCAACGAGCTGACCCGGTTCGGCGAGAACGGCACCGGCCCGGGGCAGTTCATGTGGCCTTCGCGGGTCGCCGTCGCAGCCAACGGCGACATCTACGTCAGCGAGTACGGCGGAAACGACCGCATCAGCCGGTTCACGGCGGACCTTGAGTACATCAGTTCCTTCGGCGGATCGGATGCCGGCGAGGCATCGCTGAGCCGTCCGCAGGCCATCGTGTTTGACGCGGAAGGCGACCTGTGGGTGGCCGATGCGGTCCATCATCGCATCTGCCGGTTCAGCCCGGAGGGGGAGTTTCTGTCCACCTTTGGTACTCCCGGGCGCGAGCCGGGGCAGTTAAACTACCCTTACGACCTCGAGGTCTGCCCCGACGGCACGCTGATGGTGGCCGAGTTCGGCAACAACCGCGTGCAGCACTTCGACCGGCGGGGTAACAGCCTGGGCGTCTGGGGCGGGCAGGGGCACGGTCCGGGAGAACTGATGATTCCCTGGGGTGTCGCGGTCAGCCCCGAGGGCGTGGTGTACGTGCTGGACTCCGGCAATAACCGCGTGCAGATGTTCAGGATGTAGCTGATGCCGCTGGCGTTCAACTCACCTGTGTCCTTCGACAAGCCGGAATGGCTCTGGCTGCTGGTGGCCATACCGGTGATCGTGCTGATCGCCCACCGCTCGCTGGCCGGGCTGGAGCGGGGACGGCGGGCGCTGGCATTGGTCATGCGCAGCCTGGTGATCCTGATGCTGGCGGTGGTGCTGGCCCGGGTTCACTACGTCAAGCGCAACGACAGCGTCGCCGTGATGGTGGTGCTGGACCGCTCGCGGAGCATTCCCGACGAACTGCGTGAACGGGCCCGCGACTACGTCAGGCAGCTGGGTGAAGCCTCCTACTTCAAGAAATTCGCGAACCCTGAGGATCGGCTCGGGCTGGTCGGCTTCGACGCCGTCGCGGATGTCGACCTGATCCCCAGCCGCGGCCCGCTCAAGGTGATCCCCTTCAGCATGGCCGAGCAGGCCGACCGCACCGATATCGCCTCCGGCATCCGCCTGGCCATGGCCGCCTTCCCGCCGGGTTATGCCCGCCGGATCGTGATCCTCACCGATGGCAACCAGAACATGGGCGACCTGAAGGAAGAGATCGCCACCGCCGAAGCCAACGGCATCACCATCGACGTGGTTCCGCTGCGGTTCAAGTACGACAGCGAGATTCTTTTTGACCGGCTCAGCGTGCCCGCCCACGCCAGCCGGGACACCGCCATTCCGGTCAAGGTGATCGCCCGCAGCCAGCGCCCCACCCGGGCGAAGCTCACCCTGCTGCACAACGGCGCGGAGGTGCCGCTGAGAAACCCGGTGATCACGCTCACCGGCAACATGCAGGCGGACCGGTTCGATTTCCCGGTGGAGTTGTTCTCCGGCGGCATCCACTTCTTCGAGGGGGTGCTGACACCGCTCGGCGAGCAGGACGACGTGATCACCGAGAACAACCGGGCCACCGCCTTTACCTTCGTGACTTCGCAGGGGCGGGTGCTCATCCTGGTCCCCAGGGACTTCAGCGACGATCAGGTCATGTACGACTCGCTGCGCCGGGAGAAGATCGACGCCGAGATGCGCAGCGTGGACGATCTGACCATCAACCCGCTCACCCTCCGCGAGTACGACACCGTCCTGCTGGCCAACATCCCCGCCGATGTCTTCACCGCCGAGCAGCACAAGGCCCTGGCCGGCTACGTCCGTGACTACGGCGGCGGCCTGATCATGACCGGCGGGGATGAGAGTTTCGGCGCCGGCGGCTGGATCGGCACACCCGTCGAGGAGATCAGCCCGGTCTTTTTCGAGGTCAAGCACAAGCAGGTCATGCCCCAGGGGGCCCTGGCGATCGTGATGCACACCTGCGAGATCGACAAGGGCAACTACTGGGGAGAGCAGGTCGCCATCGCCTCGGTCAACGCGATCAGTTCGCTCGACTACCTCGGCGTCATCGCCTACGCCTGGGACAAGGGCGTCAACTGGGAGGTGCCGCTGGCCCCGGCCACCAACAAACCCGCCATCATCAACGTCATCAAGGGCATGAAGATCGGCGACATGCCCGATTTCGCGGTGACCATGCAGATTGCCGTGAACGACCTCATGGCGCTTCCCAACGTGTCCCAGCGGCA
>CAYVVX010000099.1:0-11697 GCA_964455315.1 uncultured Planctomycetales bacterium
GGTGGTGCCACAGATCCTGCAGGAACTGGAAGGATTCGACCGCAGCGCGGAACGATGCCTACTATTCATCGGGGCGACCAACCGCCCGTGGCTGCTCGACGAGGCCATGCTCCGCCCCGGGCGGTTCGACACCCGCGTGTACATCCCGCTGCCGGACGGGCCGGCCCGCTACCGGCTGCTGGAGATGTACCTGGTGAAGGATCGACCGGTGGACGACGACGTCGACCTGGGCCGGCTGTGCGATCTGCTCGATGGATACAGCGGCGCGGACATCCGCCACATCGCCGACCGGGCGGCGTCCACGGTGTTTCTCGAAGCGGTCGGCGGGCAGGCGCCGCGTACCATCGGCATGAGTGACCTGTTGAAAGTGATGGAGTCGACGAAACGGTCGGTGCATGCGTCGGACCTGGCCCGCTTTGAGGAGTTCGATCGGACCGGACAGTAGCAGTGCCGAGGGCGGGGGTTCATGGGTGCCGCGCCCAGGCGCGCTCGCCCGAACGTGGTGCCCGGGAGGATCACCGGCGAGACGCCGGTGCCACACCGGTCGCTGCCACATCGGTCCGGTACCCGGGTTCAGGCCCGAGGGGATGACCGCATCATGTTGAAAGCACGATTTGATCTGCAGGCCATGATCACCGACGCCGCCCAGCTCGCCTGGGTGGCGCCGGCCGAGCAGCTCTTCTCCTGGTTGTCGCGCCGGCTGACCTCGCCGCCGGGCTTTGCGGTGCTGTTGTGCGGCGGCGGCGATCCGGTGCTGGTTCGCGAAGGCGACTCCGTCCAGGCCGACACCGGCAGGGTCAGCGAAGTGCTTTTCGCCCGCACCGCGCCGCTGGTCCTCGAATGTGAAGCCGCCGACCTTCGCTCGCGCGACAATCACGCCGTCCGCGGCATGCTGCGCTGCGCGGTCCGTATCCTCCCCGAACCGGCCGAACTTGCCGCCCTCCGCAAGCAACTGATCGGCTCGAACAGCAGCCTGCGGATGACCGATCTTCGCAGACACTTTCTGCCCGTGATGCGCCAGGTGCTCGCTCAACTGGCCCGCGCGGGCACCGCCGAACAACTCCTCGGCCCGCGGGACGAACAGCAGCTCCGCGAGTCAGTGCTGGGGCGTCTCGGGCCGGTGTGCCTCGCGGCCGGCCTGGCGTTGGAGCCCGCACTGTCCGCGACATTCACGTCGCCCGACTGGCAGGAGCATCGCCGCCATGTCGAGCAGCTCGACCGCCGCGAGGCCAGCGCCGCCGCCCGGACGCGGATCCAGGAGGCCCTCGCCGCCGCCCAGCGCGAGCGGCTCAGCGGCGTGGTTCAACTGCTGGAGCGCCTGACCGCCGCCGCCGGGCGGCAGGCCGGCCTGTCGATCACCGACCTGCTGTCGGCGTTCACCGAATCGGAGCGCGGCCAGATGTACGCCGCCCTGTGGCAGCTCTGCCCGCCGGCCCGCAAGACCTCCCGGCTGCTGGCCGTTTCCGGCCAGGAGCTGCTGTTGTTCGACCCCGCCGCGGCGGGCGAGCGCCCGCAGCGCATCACCATCGGCGACGACCTCGGCCCGCTGCGATCGGTCTCCGCGGACGGAGCCTGTAGCGATGCGAACCTGGTGCTGGTCGGCGCGGCCCGCGGCGTGCACCTGGTGGATGTTGCCTCCGGCGGACTGCGTGCGTCGCTGGCGGTCCCCTTGGGCGGGCCGGAACTTCGCGGCGGCGTGAACCGGGCCGTTGTGCACGATGACGTCGCCTACGCCACCCACTCCGAGCTCGGCGTGCTGGCCTGGGACCAGCCGTTCTCCGACGCGCCCGCCTGTCGCCGCCTGTGCGAGGAACTGACCGCGTCGGTGTCCACCGTCCGCGCGGCCAGCATGCGCGACGGCCGGCTGTGGTTCACCGCCGACGCCACGCTCTACGCGCTGCCGCCGGATCGCGGCGCAGCGGGCGACTGTGTCGCCTGCCTGTCCGGAACCGCCGCCCTTTCCGCCATCGCGTTCTCGGACCATGATGTTTTTGTCGGCGACGTGAACGGTCGGATTGTTCGGTGCGACCTTGGCGACCCGGAATCGGCCGAGGTGCTGCGCGGGCCCTCGGGCGGACCGGTGGAGTCCCTGCGGGTCATCGACGCCGGGGGCGTGCCGCGGCTGATCATCGCCGACCGGAGCAGCGCCCTCCTGGAAATGGTTATCGGAGACTCCTACGTCCGCCGCTACGAAAGCGGCGGCCCCATCGTCCGCCGGGCCGCGGCCGCCGAGGATGTCTTTCTGGCCATGAACGACCACCGCGACCGGCTGTTGGTCTGGCACCCGGGCGAGCCGGCCAGGCCCCGCGCCAACGTCCTCATCCCCCACATCACCGGCGGCAGCGTGCAGGATATTGCCGTGGTCTGATTCCGGACCGGGCACCACTTTCCGGGGGGCGGCGCGGTTTCATGCTTGCAAAGCGTCGGCCTGCTCGCGTAAACTTAGTTAGGAATTCTTCGCATATCGTCGCTGAGGCTTCACGACCGGGCCGATGAGACCGCCTGGTCGCGGGTGTCGCATGAGTACCGTCACCAATACAGCGCTGCTGGTGGGGCTTCGCACCGAGGACAACGCGGCCTGGGGCGAGTTCATTGCCCGCTATCGCCCGCTGCTGATCAATTTCGCCCGCCGGCTGGGACTCGGCGATTCGGATGCCCAGGACGCCACCCAGGACGCCCTGATGGCCTTCGCCGATGCCTATCGCCAGGGCAAGTACGAACGCGACCGCGGGCGACTGCGAAGCTGGCTCTTCGCCATCGCCGCGCGTAAAATCAGGGACGTTCAGCGCAACCGCGGCCGAGGTCCC
The DNA here is from genome assembly GCA_964455315.1 of uncultured Planctomycetales bacterium. Lineage (GTDB taxonomy): Bacteria > Planctomycetota > Phycisphaerae > UBA1845 > PWPN01 > CAYVVX01. Next base: position 2,808 of record CAYVVX010000099.1, read on the forward strand.
CACGTCGTCGAGCCGCTGGAAAAGACCCAGATGCTCCAGCACGTGGCCGATGATGACACCATCAGCCAGGTCTGGGAGGCGGAATGGCGGCGGGCCATGACCGATGCCTGCATCGCCGAGATCCGCCGGCACGTCGAGCCGACCACGTTCGAGGCGTTCAACCTGTTCGTCCTTCAGGAGTGGCCGGCGGAGGACGTGGCCGGCCACCTGGGCATTTCCCGGAACGCGGTGTTCAAAGCCAAGCGCCGGGTGCTGTCGCGGATGCGCGAGGTGTATCGTCACCTGGAGTCGAGCTGGTAGCGGAAGCCATGAGCCATTGCCTCACTGATGAGGAACTGGATCGCCTGGCCGACGGCGTCCTCGAATCCGTCGAGGCGGCGCCGCTGCTGGCCCACGCCCGGGCCTGCTCGTCGTGTCACCACCTGCTCGAGGAATGCAAGGCCAACAGCGCCTTCGTCCACACCCTTCACGAGGGCATGGACGACGCCAGCACGGTCATCATCGACGCCCGCGAGAAGGGCTCCGTCGCCGGCCGCGTCACCGTGCCGCAGCCCGACGAGATCGACGGCTACCTCATCCAGTACGAGCTGCATCGGGGCATGCAGGGCGTCATCTGCCGCGGCGTCCGCATCAGCGACGGTCGCCAGGTCGCGGTCAAGTTCCTTCGCGAGGGGCCCTACGCCACCGCCGCCACCCGCAAGCGGTTCGAGCGTGAGATCGACCTGGCCAGGACCCTCAAGCACCCCAACATCATCGAGATCTTCGATCACGGCGCGAGCCGGACCGGCCATCAGTACTACGTAATGGATTTCGTCGACGGCAAGCCGCTGCACCGCTACGTCTGGGACAACAAGCTGTCCCTGCGTGACACGCTGGAGCTGTTCGTCAAGGTCTGCGGCGCCGTCAATCATGCCCATTCCCGCGGTGTGCTCCACCGCGATCTGAAGCCCTCCAATATCCTGGTGGATGCCGCCGGCGAGCCCAAGGTGCTCGACTTCGGCCTGGCCAAGACCACCAAGGAACAGGCCGACCTCACCGCCGTGTCCCTGGCCGGCCAGGTGATCGGCACGCTCCCGTACATGTCCCCCGAGCAGGCCCGCGGGGACCACGACGCCGTGGATATCCGCACCGACGTCTACGCGCTGGGGGTCCTGCTCTATCGCGTCCTCACCGGGCGCTATCCCTACCCGGTGACCGGCTCGCTGGCCCAGATCCTTCACAACATCGCCCACACGGCCCCGCTGCCGCCGGGTCGCGCCGGAGGCCAGGCCGCCGACCTGAATCCCGTCGAGCGCTCCGCCGAGGCTTCCGGTCCCGATCACAGCATTCGGATCGCCGGTGATGTGGAGACGATCATCCTCAAGGCCCTCGCCAAGGAGCCCGAGCGCCGCTACCAGAACGTCGCCTTCATTGAAGAGGATCTCAAGCGGTTTCTGGCCGGTCAGCCCATCGAGGCCCGGCGCGACGCGGGGATTCGCGTGCTGAGCAAGTCGCTGGCTCGGTACAAGGTCGCCGTGTACGTCGCCTGCGCCAGCCTCGCCCTCATCGCCATCTTCGCCGGCACCATCTGGAACCTCTACCAGGCCCAGACCCGGGCCACCCAGGAAGCCCGCAGCGAACGCCGCGCGGCCATCGTCGCCCAGGATCGGCTGGCCTCCGTGCTGCTCGACTTCGGAGATCATGCCGCCCAGCGGGAGGACTACCAGGACGCCCTGGGGCACTACAAGGCGTCGCTGGCGCTCAACAAGCATCTGGCCAGCGTGGACATGCAGGCCCTCCGCTACCAGTGGAACATCTCCGAGGTCTATCTGCGCCTGGGTGACCTGGCCCTGGCCACCGGAGATCTCGATCGGGCCGAGGACAACTACCGGCGATTCAACGACGCCATCAGCCAGCTTTCCAACGGCGTGCCCCAGCATCGCGGCTACCAGGATCGCATGGCCTTGAGCTTTGAACGTCTCGCCCACGTTGCCGTCCTGGCCGGTGAGCAGGACCGGGCCAGGGACTACGGCACCCAGGCCCTGGCCATTCGGCGGCGGCTCGCCGAGGAGCCCCGGGCCACCGCCGCCATGATCGGCAGCTATGCCTGGCTCATGCTCACCGTCGAGCCCCAGGAGCTGCGTAATCCCGCCGAAGCCCTGCGCCGGGCGCTCCAGGCCGTGGACATGGGCTCGCGCGAGGGCTCGCGCGAGGATCCCGAGCTGATCGCGACACTGGCGCTGGCGTTTGATCGGGCCGGTCGCATCGACGCGGTTCCCGAACTTCGCACCCTGGCCCGCGACCGCCTGCCGGCGGACAGTGAGCGACTTCAGGAGTTGATCATGATCAGCGAGCGCCGCGCCATTGAAAGGCCGCTCCACCGCGGGGGCCCGGGACAGGTGCCTGCTCCGGAGCTTCAATCATGACCCCGTGGCCGGCTCGACCATCGTCACGCTGCCACGCCCCGTCCCGCGGGGCGGCGATCCTCCCGTCGTCGCGGGCGAAGGGTTTCACGCTGATCGAGGTACTGGTCGTGGTGGCCATCATGGCCCTGCTGATCGCGATCCTGCTGCCGGCTCTGCAGCAGAGCCGCGTGCAGGCGCGGCGGGTGACCTGCCAGAGCAACCTGCGCCAGATCATGACCGGCTGGCAGATGTATCTCGATGGCAACCAGGGGCGCTTCCCGCGCGGACTCTATACCAACATCACCTACGGCGGCATCCAGGGCGTCCCCGAACAGTTTCGCGGGCCCAGGCTCCTAAACCGCTACATGGGCCTCAAGCTCCCCGCGGTCACCACTGATACGGCCGGGGCTGAGGCCTTCTCCTGCCCCGGCGATACCCGCCAGCTCATCCAGCTTGGTGCCGAGGGCGGCGTGCAGTCGCGCTACTTCACCTACTTCGGGACCAGCTACCGCACCAACCGCTACATGATCGGGCCCCGGCCGCCACTCGTGTCCGGCGCCGATCCCTGCTTTGACGTGGTCGAGGAGACGCTCACCCGCCTCGAACAGGAGGTCGGGGTCACCCGGGGCGAAATCAGCAACGAATCCCGCCTGGTGGTCATGGGCGATTTCGGCTGGGACGACTGGGCTTTCAATCTCCTGCCGGACTCGCGGCTCGAATGGCATGGGCGCAAGGGCAACTACGTCCATTCGAGCTGGCAGAACATCGGCTTCATGGACGGTCACGCCGACTTCGTCGACATCCGCCGGGGTCTTCATGTCCGTTCGACCTACACCGTGATTCCCTTCCACTCCCTCCAGCAGGAATTTGTGAACTGCCAGGTGGAAGGCAATTTCTGACGCCCTGTACTGCTATCCATCTGAATCTTCGCATCCCGCGTAGATCCTCCGCCGCGGGATGCCGTAACTCATGTTCCAGGCGCTGGATATGAACGTCAAAGCCGGGCCCGCGACGCCGGATCTGCCATCTCAAATCTCAGATCCTCCATCTTCCCTGCATTTTCGGCGTCTCCGCGGTTCCAAACTCCCTGGGTTGCGGGCAAAGCCCGCGCTAAGGCAGCAGCGGCCCGGCTTCGCCGCTGCGCCGCGCCGATATTACCAGCCCCTGGTTATGGAGCACCCCGATTCTCCCGGGTTTTCCGGGCCGCTCCTTACGGTGCCGCATATCGTTTCCCGCCTGAAGGAGGCGGGCTGCTTCTTCCAGTGCAGGCTGGTTGTCGCAGGCCCCAGTCCGCAGGCCGCCCTTTTGGGTGGATTCCTGGTGCCGATGTAATCGGACCAAACACCCCACCTTTTTCTCCCTGCTCGCTCTATCGCCCCTGTGGCCGGCGTGGCGCGCGGATTATCGGTCCATCCTGCAAGAAAACCACACTTCCAATCGAAATCCGTGCAGATTATTGGAAGATTTCTCGGAAGTCCTATAGGCACCCGGCTATCATATCAGTGCAGACGCCGTATGCGCGTCGGGCTCAGCACGATTGTGGTGCCATCGACCCCTGAAGTATTGGTTTATCCAAAGAAGTTTTGGATTTTCTTCAGGATTCCGGGGCCGATATCCGGGCTCTCCCGCGAATACCAAGTGGGAGCCTCTTGAACCGGGTCGCCTGCCTTGATCGCGGCCTGACCGGGAGGTTGATACGCGGAGAGCACCCGGAGGGAACGTCAACTGCCGGCGTTTTCCGGGCAATGTGACTGGGCCCCATCCTGATCTCAGGGGGAGAGGATGGGGCTTTGTCTTGCGGCCGATTCGCTCGGCGGCGAGAGGGAACACATCAGGGCACAAGCCGATGGAGCGGCGGAGAAGAAGCTGACGGAGCGGCGCAGACCGTATGCCGAGGTGACGCCGTGCGCTGTGTTTGACAAGCCGGTTCATCACCCGGGTGGCTTCAAGATCCGGGGCCGATCGCGGGCCTGGAACGCGAAGTAATAGCTGAGAGATTGTTTCGACCGGAACCCGCACCGGTCGAATAAGTCAACCAGAAGTGCTCACCGCCGATCCCGCATCGGGTGGTGGGGCAGTGCCGCTGAAGGCGTGTTTTGCGGAAAGCACGCCGTGTCGAGAACTCGGGCGCATCTTCGCAGGCCGGAATGGGGGGCCGGATCTCGCGATACCCGCGATGTGAACCGGGATGACAGGCGGCGCTGGAGAAAGAAGCACGCAGAGGAGGAGACCGTGTCCACCACGCCGCAGGTGAGCGACTCGGCCCATCGTACATTCGTCCCCGAAGTATTGCCGCTGACTCCGCTGGAGCTCGATCTGCTGAGCGAAGAGGATCGGGAGCTGATCCAGAACATCCTGGTCCAGCAGGTTGAATACATCTGGCATCCCAGCTATGACCTGCCCGACGCTGAGCAAACGCTCTTCGGCGGCCCCGCTGAACTTGCCGAGGGCTCAAGCTATTTTTACGAACCGCTCCCGGTGGATGGCGCCGCCGATGATGAGGAGCCTTCCGAAGCCGGACTGCCTCCCCAGCAGGAGCAGAATCTCTTCCATCGTTATAACCTCGCCCGCATGAGAGTGGCCGGAATTCTCGCCGCCCATCACCAGCGCCACCTGCCCGCCGATCAGCTTCGCCAGCTCCTGGCCTGGGCGCACCGGGCCCTGATGGCCCGCGGACAGATCCTCCAGGCCAACATTCGCCTGGTCGCCGGGATGGCCAAGCGCTACCGAGTGCGCGGCCGCGACTTCGAGGAAATGGTCAGCGAGGGCAACCTGGCTCTGCTGCGCAGCGTGGATCGCTTTGACTGCTCGCGCGGCTACCGTTTCAGCAGCTACGCCTGCTCGGCGATCATCCGCGGTATTCAGCGGATGCGGCACAAGATCAACCAGCATCACCGCCGCTTCCCCTTCGAGTTCGACGAGGCACTGGAGCCCTCGCGCTGGCAGGAATTGCAGCGCGGCGAACTCCATGACGACACCGCGGACACGCTCCGCGAGATCATCGCCGAGAACCGCGCCGCCCTCGATGAGGCCGAGCGCATCGTGCTCTCCGAGCGTTTCTGCCTCAGCGACCCCGACCGCCAGAAGGGCATGACCCTCATCCAGCTCGGGTTGTTGCTGGGCATGACCAAGGAGCGCATCCGCCAGATCCAGAAGACGGCGCTGCGGAAGCTGCGGCGGGCACTGGAGCGGGACCTTCGCGCAGCCTGAGTCGTACAAGCACCGCTGGTGCGGGCGGCTGCCGGGCCCGGGGTTGATGTTACCGGTCGAGTGCCCGGTACCGCTTTTTCCCCCTCCATCACACGGGGAGCCAAGAGTTATCGCCCGCCGGCGACGCGGAAGGGGCAACGCCAGGGGGATTCCATGAACTTCCCGGCCTCGCCGGAGCGATACCCACCCCGTCGCAGGTTATAATTGTTTACACCCTTGGGTCGCGGTAAAAGCTTCCACCCCGGAGCCGCGGGAGTTTCGCGCCCCCTGATCCCGGTGTCGAGGCCGTCATCGGCCTGGAGTCGTACGCAACGTGTGGACCACGGCACACAGTCATGCGCGAGATCGCCTTCGCTTCCACCCGGCGCGAGCCGCGCGGCCGGCGAGGGGGACACTGCCGCGCCTGGTCCTGGCGGCGGGCTGCGCGCTGGTGGCCTGGTCGCCGGCGTCGCTGCGGGCCGATCTGCCCGGCGGCACACTCCTGGAATACCGCTCGTCGAGCCTGACCACGCCGCTCTACCAGGCCTGGCAGATTCAGGCCGATTGCCTCCGCAGTGACTGCCCCGGTCCCCTGGATAACGCGCCGGGGGGCATCGCCGGCCCGTGCTATTGGCAGGGCGCCCGCGATGTGAATACCGACGGCTTCGTCGACAACACCTGCACGCTGGGCGTCGGCTGCAAGAAGAACACCGAGCACTACAATGCCCCGGCCGCCACCCTCGGCGTGCAGAACTCCTGCAGCTCCTCCGAGTGGCTGGTGTTCGACAACGGCGACACCGTGTCCGGTCGGCCGCTGACCATCATCGACGCCGCGTCCGGTCCGCCCAATTCCGTCCGCGTGGTGAAGTCGCCGCCGTTCGGGGCGAACACATTTCCCGGCGCGCCGGAAGGCCATGCGCCGTTGCGGCTGTCGGTGGGCAGCGGCAGTGACCTGGGTAAGGTGCTGCCGGTCTCCGAGCCGGAAAACGGCCGCAACGGCGGCAAGCTGACCATCCGCACGGGGACGTTCCTGCAACTGCCGCCGGGCGTGCAGGATGTCACCGCCCTGGCGATTGTCGCCTTCGGCCCTTGGGCCATGCAGTCGGACGACGTGTTCCTCGAGGTGCGTGTGCCCAGCGTGAGTCCCGGGCGGCACTGGCGATTCGCCCTGACGCCCCCCAACTCCATCTCGGGGAATACCGGTGAGAACGCGATCGGCGTGGTCAATCGTAAGCAGCCGGATACCGCCCCGCTGACGTATGTGTTCAGCGGGCTGAATGTCCGCCGCTACAACACCCAGTCGGAGACCTGGACCGGAGGCGGGTTCCACCAGATCCGGCTGATCTGCCGGGCCGACGGCACCTTCGCGATCTTCAGGGACGAGGATCCCGCCACCATCGTCACCGGCTCGCTGGGCACGCCGGGCGTGGACGATGTGGCCAGCGAGGCATCGGAGCTGTTGTGGGGCATCCTGGATGACACCGGCGGCGCCGGCTGTACCGTCGGCTGCGGTAAGACCATCTGGTTCGACGCCGTCGGGCTGTATCCCGGCGCGATTCCGCCATCCAACTGCCCTGATCCGGTGTTCGACATCGACGAGGATGATGACGTGGACCAGGACGATTTCTCGCGCCCCGGCGCGGGCTGGGACTTCGTCGACTGCGCCACCGGCCCCGCGCCGTCGGCCGCCGCGTTCGCGACGCTGGCCGATGCCTGTCGCTGCCTCGACGTCAACGGGGACCAGGCGGTGGACCAGTCCGATTTCGCCGTGTTCCAGCGCTGCCTCGGCGCTCCCGCCGATCCCAACTGCGACGATTGATCCGGTTTGGCCGGATCACTACCATGCCTGCGCAGTCAACCATGTTGCTCAATGTGCCGAGGAGCCCGCCCGATGCATGTAATGAGCGGCGCCTGTTTTGCGTTCAGTTCATCGGCGCGTCCGCCCGTCCGGTAAACATCTCTGGAGATCCCACCACGCATGGACACTACCCGAATCCGCTTCCTCGCGCTGTGTTGTTGGATGGCTGGATTGCTGATCGGCTGCACGGATGATGGCGAGGACATGATCAGCCGTCCCTCCGCCGGGCCCGCCTCGGAATCCGTCCATCAGCCGTTCGCCGAGGAGAACTGCACCGCGTGTCACCAGCAGGCCAAATCCAGGCGGCTGCGAAGTGACTGGATGGGGTCCTGCAGGGAATGCCATGCCGACTACTTCACGCAGCGTGTCGGCCATGAGCCGGTGGCCGAGGGCAAGTGCCGCGAATGCCACACCATGCATCGCAGCCGCTATCCGGACCTGCTCAAGTCGTCGCTGTACGCCACCTGCATGAAGTGCCACAAGAGCATCGATCGCCTGAGTCCCGAGCCGCATCGCGTGGATGATGTGCAGAACTGTTCGCGATGCCATGATCCGCATTTCGGCGGGAAAGGCCTGCTGCGCGTGCAACCGGCGACCTGAATCCCGGCCGGTCGCGAGAGTATTGTTGAGAAAGACGGATTTCCCGCTGATCGGGTTGCCCGCGGGCGCTGGTGAATCCTAGAATCTATCCAGCGATGCCGGGGCCACTGATCAGCAACCATCATGGCCCGATGCCTTTGCCGCATGGGACAGGTCATCGCCCGGGTCACCGTTGGTCCCGGCGTCGCTCTGGTTGGTCATGTCTTCGCGATGCTGAACTCGGGCGGCATCTCTCAGAAAAGCAGATGAAGCAGGTAGTCGATCCGGCCGCTGAGCACCATGCGCTGGCCGGAGAACTTCATCACCGCGCGCATTTTCTGCTGGTAGGTGGGGTGATAACAGTGGCTGGGGCAGTGCTTGCAGGCCGGCTTGGGATCCATCGGGCAGTGTGACCGCTTCACGCAGGCGTGGAGCAGCAGCTTGTGGCAGTCAGGGCAGAGGTCCACGGGTCCGCCGAGCATGGCATCGATTTCGTCCGGTTTCAGATGTACCGGCGATCGGGCGGCCGCCTGGTGCTGATGCTGACAGTAGTACGTGACGAACTTGGCCAGCACGCGGAGGTCGTGGCGCAGCTTGCGGCGCGAGCGCCTGTTCCCGGTAGTGGGTGGCGGGGATGGGGTTCCGCCGTCAGTGTTGCCGGGACCGGCGGCACCGCCGGGCGGCACCGCCGTTGAATCCCTGAACATGGCGAGCGAAAGCGACACGTCGTGTTCTCCCTGGGGGGCGGGGGCTCCCGCCTTGCCGCTGATACTATACCACCATATCCTGATATCGTCAAATCACCGTCCACGGGTTTGACAATCCCCGCGCCGCGGCTAGCGTGATGTCAGGCCGGCGCGAGTGGGGAGGGTCCATTCTG
>CAYVVX010000100.1:0-11599 GCA_964455315.1 uncultured Planctomycetales bacterium
TGGCCCGATGTCGGCGGACCTGCTCCACCATGGCGTCGCCGAGGAACATGCCCCCGGTGACGATGGTGGCGCCCACGCTGAGGTGCAGCATGACGCTGACCGCGAAGTGATGGGCCATGGGCAGCCCGAAGTAGATTACGTCGCGGTCGGAGATGTGCAGGGCCCGGTTGACCACCTCGATCCGCTCGGCGATGGATCGATGGCTGAGCACCACGCCCTTGTACGCGGCGGTGGTGCCGGAGGTGAAGCGGATGTTCGACGCGCCCACCGCAATCAGGCGGTCGTCGGGGGGCAGGTTGGCGTTTTCAGGGCAGCGCCGCAGCGTCAGGGTGCGGGCTGCCTTGCCGTCGAAGGGGGTCAGCGCGGTTTCGCCCGCCTCGGGTGCCCGCAACGCCAGGTCGACATGGCAGCCGACCCGCCGGACCATCTCCTCGCGTTCGGGCGGCTGCAGATCCGCGGCGCAGGGCACCGCGACACCGCCGGCCCGCAGGATACCCATCATCGCGGCGATAAACTCGGGTCCGTTTGGTGCCGACATGGCCACCTTGTGCCCCGGCCCGATTCCGGCGGAGCGCATGGACTCGGCGACGGCATCGGCGGCATCGTTCAGGGAGCGATAGGAGACTTGGCGGGCCCCGACGACGACGGCCGGCTTGGCCGGCAGGCGGGCGGCGGTCGTAGCCAGGAATTCGGCGAGGTTCATGACGCAGTCGGCCCCGACCGCAGGCGGGCGGTCATTGCGGTGATTGCGGCGATGGAGCGGAAGTTTTCCTCGCTGAGTTCGCCGGTGGGCACCTTGATGCCGCAGCGTTTTTCCAGCTCGGCGACGATGCCCAGCACGCCGACCGAGTCGAGCAGCCCCGCCTCCAGGAGGTCTTCCTCGGGGGAAAGATCGGGCGACGCGGCGACCCGAGTGACGATGGATTGCACGATGTCGGCGAGATCCTGCACGATCCGGGCACGGTAGCAAATCCGCCCCGGACGGACAAGCCGAAGGGTTAAGCAGGCGAGAAGTGAGAAAAGAGCGTGCTACGCGAGGGCGCGTGCCGGTTTGACCTGAGGTGTGGTCGGAGAATCGGGCGCGTCAGTCAGGAGTGGCCGCGGGCTGATGAGACGATGGGTCCTCATTGGATCACGGACCATGCAGCCCTGGGGTAACCATGCCGGCGGCAGGGTACCGGCCGGAAGGCGTCGCGGTCTGACCGCGGGGCGTGTAGAATCAGGACCGCATGGGTCGGGTTCGCCTCAATCCCGTTGATGACATCACGGCGCTGTTTGATGACACCCTGCGTGCCTCAGGTGCCCCGGGGTTCCACTGCGTGCAGGCGGTCGAGCTGGCCGGCAGCCTGGACCGCGATCGCCTGCGCGGCGCGCTGGCGTTGCTGAGCCAACGGCATCCGCTGACCAGCGCACGGCTGGGGATTCGGTTTCAGGGTTGGCGACCGTCGTGGCGGCTCCCTGAGAATGGGGCGGTCCCCCTGCTGGAATCAACCGCCGGCGGCCCGGCGCGGCTCGATGAGGCTGCTGCGGAAACGCTCAATCTGCCGATGAATCCCTGGAACGGCCCGCCCGTGGAGGTACACATCCGTCGTGGCGGCGCGGGCGATTTTCTTCTGCTGAAATGGTCGCACGTGCTCACCGATGGGCGCGGCGGTGACTACCTGATGCGCGAACTGAGCCGGGCGTATGGCGATCCGGCGGCGTTCCCGGCGGACAGGGCGTTGTTCCGTCCGCAGGAACGGCTGCCCGCCGTCGCGACCCGCCTGCAGAATCCGCTGCAGGGTGTGAAGCTGCTGGCGCCCTGGCGTGGCAGCGGATACCACATGCGGCTGCGGCTGCTGACGCTGGACGACGACGAGAGTCGGCAGTTGCGGCAGGCGGCGTCGCGAGTGGCCGGCTTCGGACGGCAGGGCCTGTACATGCTGGCGGCCTACCTGCGGGCCATGAGCCGCGAAGCCATCCGCCGCGGTGAGCCCGGAGCACTGGTGGGTACGCACTGGCCGGTGGGCTTGCGCGAGGGTGTTGCCCCGGATGCGCTGCCGGCGAACGAGTACGGCTTTCTGGACATCGCTTGCCGGGTGGATGAAGCGGCCGACCGGACGGCGCTGATCGAGCGGCTGACCCGCGAGACGCTCGATCAGCTCGCCCGCGGCGCTCACCGGCGGTTGTGGCGAACGGGTGAGTGGCTGCGGCTGCTGGCGTTCTGGACGCTGCGGCTGCTCAACCGGCGGACGCGGTTCCTGATGCGCGGCCACCGGAGCACCACACATTTTCGTTACGGCGGCGGACTGCTCGGCGGACAGCGCTGCTGGGGCGGCATCGAGGTGGTGAGCGGCTTCTCCGCGACGGTGTGCTGGCCGGAAGAGCCGGTGGCGCTGGGCGTGTCGCAGACGGCCGGGCGGTTTCATCTGCTGGCGGGCTGGGCGGACGGCGCTGTTTCGGAGCCGGACGCGGAGGTGCTGCTGTCGGACTTGAAAGCGGAACTGCTGATGACGGACACGGAATGATTGCTTCGGCCTGCCGCGGCGGGTAGGCTGAACATACACGCTTCTGGAGATCCATATCATGGGGTCGCAGGATCAGGCTCCGGTCTTCATCCTCGGGCTGCATCGCTCGGGCACCACACTGCTTTACCAGATGATGGTGGCTTCAAGAGGCTTCGCACCGCTGACCACGGCCCACGTGCTGGGCTTCGAGGCCCTGCGCCGCGGCGACCCGCTGGAGCGCGTGCGCCGACAGGTGGAGGTGCGGCTGGCGGCGCTGCCCATGCGGACCCGGGGGCTGGACGTGGTCCTGCTGGGCCCGGACACCCCTGAAGAATACGGTTTCATCCTCGACAATTACGGCTCCGGTTTCGCCCTGACCCGCGACAACCTGGCGCTCTTCGACGAGGTGTGCCGGGTGGCGGGTGCGGGAGCCGGTCCGGAGGCCCGGCTGATCCTCAAGAATCCCTGGGACTTCGGGCGCTGTCACCTGCTCGCCGAGATGCTCCCCGGGGCCCGTTTCGTGTTCATCCACCGTCATCCCCTGGTCACCGCCAGCTCGATGTTCCGCGTCGCCCTGGCCGCCGCCCAGCGCCCCAATGGCTACATCGCACTGCTTTCGCGGCGGTATCACTCGTTCATCGAGTGCCCCTGGCAGCTCCGCCTGGCCCGCTGGATCTGCGATCATCGCCCCGGACTGGTGGCCCGCTGGATGATCCGCAGCATGGGCCGGGCGACGGGCCGGTACCTTCGAGCGCGCCGCCAACTGCTTCCCGGCGTGGCGGTGGACGTTCGCTACGAGGATCTGCTGGCCGCTCCCAACGCGACCATGCACCGGTTGCTGGCCGAGCTTTCGGTCGAGCCGCCGCCCGGGCTGGACTTCGCCGGCATGATCGCCCCTCATACGGGCGGGGTGCACCCGGAGATCGACCGGTTCCGCCCGCTCGTCGAGCGCAAGTTGGCGCGGTATGCTGCTGCCACCGGCTACGACCTCGCGTCGGCGCCGGAAGTGAGCCGGATCCGAGCGTCGGGCCGGCTGGCAGGCTGACCCTCAACGCGAACGGGCCTTCGTTGTCCAATCCTGAACAGATCCCCTCCGTCCCCGTCGTGGAAGATGCCGCGCCGGCCTCGGATGGTGCTGCCCGCCCGACCGACCTGGCCACCGGGCTGCGCATCTTCGTGGGCCTGGACGCGGCGGTGCGCCTGGTCATCTGGACGGGGGCCCTGATCATCACCACCGGGCTGATGGTGTGGTGGGGCGGTTGGCCGGGGATGGGCTCGCCGGACGGCTGGCGCGGAGCGTGGGTGTGGGGCCGGCAGATCGGGCTGTGGGTGCTGCTGTACAACGTGGTCTACGTGGCCGAACTGGTGCTGCTGCGTCTGCTCGTGCCGATGCCGAAGGAAGGCCGCTACGACACGTCACAGAAGAAGCCTGACCGCAATATCCTGTTTTCCTGCCTGATCGCGCTGCTGACCAAGGCCCGCTACGAAGCGCCGTTCCCGGGCTTCCTGGTGTTTCACATCGCCAACCTGCCGCCGATGGTGTGGCTGATGAACGCGGTCTTCGGCCCGCGTTCGAAGAGTTGCTATGCCACCGATCCGACCGTGCTGGACCCGCACCTGGTGACCATCGGGCGGAATGTGACCGTCGGCTTCCGGGCCAGCATCGCCGGGCACTACCAGGATCGCGACATCGTGGTGCTCAAGCGCACGGTGATCGAGGACAACGTGGTCATCGGCGGTCACGCGGCGATCTTCGGCGGCGTACACATCAAGCGCGGGGCGGTGATCGGCGCCGGGAGCGTGGTGCTGCCCAATGCGGTAATCGGCGAGAACGAGTTCTGGTGGGGGGTTCCCGCGCGGCGGATCAAGCGGCTGCAGGCGGCGGGGCAGGGTGAGACACCGGCGGCTGCGGCGCCGGAGAGCGGCCCAACTTGAGCCCCCTCGATACGTCCATGCCGGTGGACAGGCCGGGCACGCCGGGCGGGGACGAACCATCGCCCCGAGCCAGGATCGCCTGGTACGAACGGCGCGAAACCCTGTTGCTGGTGTTGATCGTCCTGGCCGGCGTGCTCAACAACGCGCGGTCGCTTCGCTGGGGCTTCCTTTACGACGACTACATCCATCAGATGGCGTTGCGCTTCCCCCTGCACACCGACTACCTCGAACCGTGGGATCTCTTCGATTTCGGTCCGCGTCCCGTGCCGGGCTCGCAACCCTACGCGTGGGGCTTGTTCCCCTGGTGGACATCGGACGACTACAAGATCCGCTTCTTCCGCCCGGTGAGCAGCCTGAGCATCGCTCTCGATTATTGGCTGTTCGATCGGTGGGCGGCTGGTTACCACCTGACCAGTCTCCTGCTGTTCGCCGCTTTCCTGGTGCTTTGCCATCGGCTGATGGCGGCGCTGGAGCTTCCCGCCTTCGGGCGACTCATGGGCCTGCTGGTGATCGCCCTGGAAGACGCCCATTTCCTGCCGGCGGGATGGATCGCCAACCGCAACACGCTCCTGGCGGCCATGTTCACAGTGGCCACGGTGCTGTGCGCGATCCGCTTCGACCGCACACGAAGATGGAAGTGGCTCATGGCGGCGGGAGGGTTGTTCCTGCTGGCGTGCGGCTCGAAAGAGTCGGGCCTGGTGACGGTGGGCCTGGTCGGTGCCTACCAGCTTCTGCTCGCGAAAGGTGGGGAGCCGTGGAGCCCGCGCGGGGGGCTGCGGGCGGTGGTGCGCTCGCCGGTGGTGTGGCTGCTGGGAGCGCTGGCGGTCGGGTTCGTGGGCTACTACCTCGCCGCCGACTACGGCACGCATTCAAGCATGTACGCCACACCGTGGCATGCGCCGGGGCGCTATCTCCGCGGCGTGGGTGTGCTGGTGCCGCTGGGGTTGCTGAGTCTGCTGTTCGGTGTGTCCTGCGATCTGCTGCAGTTCAGGACTGAATACATTCCGTTGACCCTGGTGATCGGCCTGCCGGTGCTGGGCCTGGTGGCGGTGATGGTCCGTCGGCACGCGGGTTCGCCAAGACTGTTGCTGTTCGCCGCGGCCTGGGTGGTGCTGTCGATGCTTCCTGAAGGCGGGGCTGAACTGTCCGACCGGCTGCTGATGACGGCCGCGGTCGGCACGGGCATGCTGACCGCGATGTTCCTGCAGGGCGTCGGCTCCTGGGCTTTGGCCTGGCGTCGGAGGCAGTTCGGCCGGGTGGTGCTCGCGGCCGTGCTCGCACTGAACGTCGCCAGCGGCCCGGTCGGGAACGCCGTACGCAATCGGATGTTCACCGGCCTGGCGATGGGCGACCGCGATGCGATTCTTCATGCCGATCTCGCACCCGACAGCGGAGTGCCCGCCCATGTTTTTATTCTCAACTCCCGCTCGAGCATGCTGGCGCTGTCGTTCCTGCCCACCTGGAAGTACGCCTACGGCGATCACGGTCGGTGCATCTCCTACCTGCAGATGGGCCGGCGACCGCTTCGCTGGCATCGCGATGGCGAGCGCAGCATGACGCTGACGAGTCTGGGGGTGCCGTTTCTCGATCACCGCTACGAGAAGCTGTTCTGGACGTCGATCCCGCCGCCGGGCAAGGTGTTTCACACGGTTTCCTTCGACGCGACGGTGTTGGAGAGCGATGCACGAGGCGTGCGGTCGGTGCGGCTGGACTTTCATGAGGCGTTGGACAGCGCCGCCTGCCGGTTCCTGGCCTGGCAGGACGGCGGCCTGCGCCGCATCGCCCCGCCGGCGGTGGGGGAGACGATCGACCTGCCCGAAGTGCCGGTGATTCATGCGTTAAGTCCCTGATACAATCGCTCTTGTGAAGGGTGTATAATGATCATGCATCCGTTTCCATTGGTGCTTCGCAGGTGCAATCATGACTCTGAAGATCGATGTGTCCGACGACCTGATGGCGAAGTTGGAGCGTGAGGCCTCTGCTTCAGGGCGGGATCTGCAGAGCCTGGTTGTCTCAGCCCTGGAGGAGATGGTTGCTTGCGCCGACGAAGAGCCTCCGCATGATTCGAAAGCCAGCCGGGAGCAGCGCGCCGCCGAATGGGTGGCCTGGACCTCCGGCCATCGCCCGCTGGGCCGGCCCGTGGACGACAGCCGGGAAAGCATTTACGAGGGCCGGGGGGAGTGAAGTTTCTCCTGGACACCAACCTGTTGACGCGATCGGCTCAAGTTGATCACCCTCAGCATGATGTCGCTCGGGATTCCATACGTGTACTTCTTCTCCGCGGGGATGAGGTTCACATCGTTCCTCAGAATCTCTACGAATTCTGGGCGGTGGCCACCCGTCCGGCCGGGGAGAACGGTTTGGGCATGACTCCGGCGGAAGCTCACGCTGAAGCCCGACGTCTTCGCGAGATGTTCGTCCTGTTGCTGGATGAGCGGGGGATCTTCCGACGCTGGCAGGACTTGACGCTTGCTCATGCCGTGAAGGGTAAGACGTCACATGATGTCCGGCTGGTTGCCGCCATGATTCGGCACCAGGTAGAACACCTGCTCACCTTCAACAGTCAACACTTCCAACGGTTTCAGTTCATTCGGGTGCATCATCCCGACGACATCGTCGGTGCTGCCGGCGGGCGGGGGTCGGCTTACTGACCACTCTTCACCACCCGCGACCCCTTCACGCGAAAGCGCACCCCGCCCCAGGGAATGGTGCCGATGCCGGATGCCAGCAGGACGCACCAGGTCAGCAGCGGCAGGGCCAGCAGGGCGCCCACCGGGAACAGCCACAAGTACGGTCCGCCTTCGTAGCCGGCGCGGTTGAGCCGGTGAAGAAAGGCGTACATGGCCGCGATATGCACCGCCGAGAGCGTCACCAGCGTCCAGCCCATGCCGCCCAGCGAGCCGGCCATCGCCGCGGGCAGCAGGCCGGCGATGAGTCCGAACGGCAGCAGGCAGCCGAGCACGATGCCCGGGATGGTGGCCAGCAGCTTCCATCGCGCCGACAGCGCCCCGATGTAGATCCGCCGCCAGCCGGCGATGATCTGACGGAGGTTCTCGTACATGCGCGTGCGGAAGAGGTTGGCCCCGAAGCCCAGGTAGCAGCGCTGCCCGGCGGCGAGGGCGTTGCGGATCAGGGCCACATCCTCGGCGATCTCGTCCGGCACCGCGGCATGACCGCCGATACGCTCGTAGGCGTCGCGGCGCATGACCAGGAATTGCCCGTTGGCGAAGGCCGGCGTCGTCTCGATCTGATTCGGGTCGGGATGGGTGAACCACATGCTCATCGACCAGCCCAGCGGCGGAAGCAGCAGCCGCTCCCAGAAGCTGGCCACCACCAGCTTCGGCCAGAGCGACAGGAAGTCGAGCCGCCTGCTCACCATCAACTCCATGACCGTGGTGAGCATCCCCGGCTCCCACTCCACGTCGCTGTCGGCGAAGACCAGGTACTCCCCGGCGGCGGCCCGGGATGCCACGGATACGGCGTGGGTCTTGCCCAGCCAGCCATCAGGGAGCGCGTCGATATCCACGCGGCGGATGTCGGGCGCCCGCCCGGCGACGGACGCGACGATCTCGGCGGTGCGATCGGTGCTGCGGTCGTTGGCGACGATCACGTCCATGTGCGGATAGCGCTGGGCGAGGATGCGCTCGAGGCAGCGCCCGATGGCGGCTTCCTCGTTGTGGGCGGCGACAATCACGCTGACCGATGGGAAAACGAGGTCGACGGGCGGATCGAGCCGGGGGGCCAGCATGTGGCTCTGGCCGATGCTGAATTCCCGGTGAGCGGCGAGCCAGCGCACAACGATGAGGGCATAGAGCCCCACCAGCGCCCAGGTGATCCAGATGGTCATGCCGCACCGCTTCCTTCAGACTCGCGGGATCGGGGGGACAGTAACCTTACGGCCTGCCCGGGGCAAACACGGAGCGGGGCCCGTTGCTGCCGCCGATCCTCATGGCGGTGGTGATGGATGCCCCGCGTCGTGGGGCACGAGCAGGTAGAGGTCTCCCCTCCGCTGCCAATTCCCCCCGGGCGGAGGCGTGATCGGCTGCCGGACATCGGCCGGTACCAGCACGACCGGCTTGCCCGCGCGGCTCCGCTCTTCGATCTGTTCTCGAAGAGATGCTTCCCGCTCCGCGTGCCCCGGCGGCGGCGCCAGGCTGATCGCGAGTCCCAGCTTCCGCTGCCGCCAGGATTCCCCGTAAATGGCAAACCTGGCCATGCTGTCCTCGACCACGATCATGCCGCCGTCGCCCGCGGCGGCGACGGCTTCCGTGGCCATCCGCTCGGCGGAGGTCTCCGCGACCGACCACGGCGCGAGCAGGTAGAGGTAGTCGTCGCGGTAGGGCTTGTGATGCTCGTGCTGACCCAGGACCCCCCGCTGCCGGGCGATCACCACCGCCGCGGCGTACACGGTGGGCGTCATGACCAGCAGGACCGTGGCGATCAGGGCCCAGCGTTGCCGCCACCGGATCGTGGCCGAGGTGATGACCGCGGCCGCACCGATTCCGCCCAGGATGGCCAGCAGCGTATACGCCGGCAGGAAAAAGGTGTGCCGGTCGACGATGGTATAGCGGAACACGAACACGAGGTGGATGATGAGCCCGGCGGTGTACGCCCGCCTGGCCAGGGCCGGCACACTGGCATCCCGGGTCAGCCGCGGCAGCATCCCGGCCAGCGCCGCTGGCAGCAGGAGGTTGGGGAAGTTGTAGGTGATGAACAGCAGGTTCATGGCGATCATGCCGAAGGTCAGGCGCACGTTGAGCACGTCGCCGGCGTAGCGGCCGAACAGCGCTGAGTGCAGCGTGCCGGAAAAGTCCCTGCTCCATACCAGGGTTCTGAACACCAGCAGCAGATAGGGTGACGCCCCCAGCAGCCACAGCCCGGCGCAGCTTGCCAGCCCGGACCCGCGGATGCGCCGCCGCCCCCAGGCCGAGAGCAGGATCACCAGCAGCACCGGCAGGGTGAGCAGGGCCTGCAGATGGTTGGCGAGCCCCAGCCCGTTGAAGAACATCATCGCGTAGAGGGCGCCGCGCCGGGGATGGCGTGCGTAGGAGGCGATACACCAGCACTCCGCGGACAGCAGCGCCGCACCCAGCGTGTAGGTCTCCGCCAGCGTGGCCATCTGCCAGAAGGTGTTGGCCAACGCCAGCGAGAACGCCGCGAACAGCGCCGGGCCCTGCCGCCGGGTGAGCGTCAATACGCAGCCGTAGACGTTGGCCGTGGCGATGGCCCCCGCGACCACGCTGACCAGCGTGACCGCGAAGCTGACCCGGACGGGCAGTATCGCGACGAAGGCCCGGGCCAGGTAGTGATGCAGCGGATGGGTCAGGGCCAGTCCCAGCGGATGGTCCACCTGACCGGCGATGACCCGCAGGATATGGTAGCCGGGATCCTGCCATTGCCACCCGTGGCTGGCGGTCAGCAGGTAGAGCAGGCCCGAGGCGACCACCACGATCGGCCAGGCGGCGGGCAGGGATCGCGTCCCGGGTGGTCGGCCGGAGGAGAGATTGGCGTCGTTCGAAGCCATGCGCACCGTCTTGGGAAACCGCGGACCGGACTTGAGGCGGCGGCTATCGTAACGCCGCGCAGGGCCGAGCGAAACGGTGCCGCCGTTGCCGCGGTGGTTCGGGGCAGGTAGCTTGCCCGGCGTGAAACCCCCGGAGAGGTCTGGTCCGGCGGCGTGACGCCAGGAACGGTGAAGGCTGTGGGCGAGTTGGATTCCAGGTCGGCGTTGGGCGGGCGCCGCGCTGTGTGGGCGGTGCTGCTGACGGGCTGCGCGGTGATCGTCGCCCTGGGCTGGGCCTTGGCGTGGGAGCCGGTCGACGATGCCTATATCTCGTTTCGCTACGCCCGGCATGCCGCCGCGGGAGATGGATGGGTCTTCAACCCCGGCGAGCGGGTCGAGGGGTACACCAACTTCCTCTGGACCGTGATGCTGGCGGGAGCGGCCAGGGTCGGATGGGCGATTCCCACCGCTTCCGTCTGGCTGGGGGTGATATGTGTGGCACTGAGCTGCGGGCTGACCTTCGCGCTGGCCCGGCACGTTGCGGTGGAACGCGGCCGCCGCCCGGTTATGGCGTACGGGTCGGTTCTGCTGCTGCTGGTCTATCCCGGCTTCAGCTACTGGGCCTTCGCGGGCATGGAGGGCCCGCTGCTGACCTGCCTGGTGACCGGCTTTCTGCTGATGGCCGGTCGGCGGTGGCTTACCTGGCCCCAGCTCCTGCTCACCGCTCTGCTGGGCGCGGGGGCGGCGCTGACCCGCTGGGAGGCGGTGCTGCTGTGGCCGGTGGCGGTGCTGGCCCGGCTGATCGGCGCGGAGGGGAATCGGCGCGAGCGATTTCAGCGGGCGGGGGGGCTCAGCGCGCTGCTGATTCTGCTATTCGGTGGCTACTACCTCTGGCGGCTGAACTACTACGGGGATCCACTTCCGAACACGTTCTACGCGAAGATGGGCGGTGCCCTGCTGCCGCGGATCATGGGCGGCATCCGTTACAGCGGCGAGCTCGGCGTCAACTGGCTCCTGCCCGCGAGCCTGCCGGTCTGGCTGCTCGGGAAGCGGGGGCGCTGGACGCTGCTGCTGGCGTCGGCGCTGCTGGTTCAGATCGCCTACGTGACCTGGACCGGCGGTGACCATTTTCCCTGGTTGCGGTTCTACCTGCCGGTGCTGCCCATCGCGGCCATCCTGCTGTCCGACACGGTTGCCGCCGCCGGCGCTCGCCTGGGGCGGTTCACCGCGGGCGGGGCGGTCCTGATCGCGGCGTGGGTGGCCTGCATCGGCGCGTGGATTGACTACGGCAACGCGGTCAGCCATCGCCGCTGGGTGCATGACTGGTTCCGCGTGGGGCAGTGGGTGCGGGAGGAGATCCCGGTCGATCATTGCGTGGCCATGGCGCCGGTGGGGGTGGTACCGTGGGTGGCCGCCGACCATGTATTCATCGACATGCTGGGGCTGACCGATCGGGACATCGCCCACCACGGCGTGTACGATCCGGCCGATCCGGTGGGGCATCGCCGCAGCGGGCCGGAATCGCTCCTGAAGCGAAAGCCGGAGGTGGTGCTCGGCCAGGCCGTGCTGATGCGCAGCGAGCCCACGATCAAGTCGGCATCGACGGCTTCGCTGAGGCATTCGATTCGGGCCCTGTATGCCCGGGAGGATTTCCAATCCAAGTACGAGTTCCGCG
>CAYVVX010000101.1:0-11594 GCA_964455315.1 uncultured Planctomycetales bacterium
GGGCGCCGGCGATGGCGGATCCGGTCGCGGAGGTGATTCGGTCGGAACCTGCACCGCTCAAGCCTGAATCGATGATTCGAGAGGCCGCCTGATCTCCTCCCGCGCCGCGTGCGCGGGGCGGGATCGGCGGCTCCTCCTTTTGTATGCTTTAAGAAGTATCGAGGTGTGCCCTTCGTGCTCGCGGGCCACGCCCGGCGGACGCCTCACGCGACTGCCCATGGCGATAGACTTGTGCCCGGCGCGACCGCGGATCTATAATGCGCCCGTCGGCACGGCCTGACGGGCGCCGTGTCTGCGTTCGTGACCCAGGGAGCGGGTGCATCTGTGTCCAGCGTCTGCTTTTACTTCCAGGTTCACCAGCCCTGGCGATTGCGGCGCTACAGCGTTTTCGACCGGGACGATCGCTACTTCGACGAACAGCGCAACGGCGACATCTGCCGCAAGGTGGCCCAGCGCTGCTACCTGCCTGCCAATCGGTTGATGCTCGAGTTGATCAACCGCTACCAGGGCCGTTTCCGCGTCGCCTACAGCCTGACCGGGCTGGTGGTCGAGCAGCTTGAGCGCTATGCCCCCGAGGTAATCGACAGCTTCAGGCGTCTCGCCGATACCGGCGCGGTGGAGTTGCTGGCCGAGACCTATCACCACTCGCTCAGCTTCCTGTACTCAAGAGAGGAATTCAGCGAGCAGGTTCGCCTGCACCAGGACATGGTCGAACGGGTCTTCGGGCAGCGTCCGCGCGTCTTCCGCAACACCGAACTCATCGCCAATAACGACCTGGCCTTCTTCATCGGCGGCATGGGCTTCGACGGGCTGCTCTGCGAGGGGGCCGATCACGCCCTGGCCGGCCGGTCGCCCTGCCTGCTGTACAGGACCCCGGGCGCGGAGCGGTTGACGCTGTTGCTCAAGAATTACCGGTTGAGCGACGACATCGCCTTTCGATTCTCCAACCAGGCCTGGCCGGAGTGGCCGCTGACCGCGGACAAGTACGCCCGCTGGCTGAGCGAGGCCCAGGGCGACACGATCAACCTGTTCATGGACTACGAGACGCTGGGCGAGCACCAGTGGGCGGAGACGGGGGTGTTTGATTTCCTGGCCCACCTGCCCGAGGCGGTCTTCGCCCGGGGGGATCTGGAGTTCCGGACGCCCTCGGAGGTGATCGCCACGCATCCTGCCGTCGAGGTCTATGACGTGCCCCACATGACCAGTTGGGCGGACACCGAGCGGGATCTGTCCGCGTGGCTGGGCAACGCCATGCAGTCCAACGCTCTGCACGAACTCTACCGGCTCGAACGGGAGATCAAGGCTCGCGACGACGCCCGGATCCTGGACGACTGGCGCCGGCTGCAGGCCTCCGACCACTTTTACTACATGTGCGTCAAGTACTACGCGGACGCGGATGTGCACAAGTACTTCAATCCCTACGAGTCGCCGTACGACTCGTATATCAACTTCATGAACGTGCTGGACAGTCTCCGGCGACGGCTGCACGGCCCCTCTTCGGGGACTGGGCGCGGTCGCCTGGCGACGCCCGCCGGAACTGGTGCGGGGTGAGTCGTGCGGTGGTGACTGCCGCCCCGCAGAACAAATCGGCGGGTACCCTGCAAGCGATGTCGGGCGGATTGGGGGCGGCGAGAGGCAGGCAATAGACGATTTTCCGTCTCCCGGGATGACGCTCATCCGGGGTCCAGATTGCAATCCGCGGCAAAAGGCTATTGGAAAAACGGGAAATGGGCGATAATGGACCCAACGGACCCCTTCCCGGCGGCATGAGCCGTCATTGAAGACCGGGTGGGTGGATCGGCCTCCCTGGCGAGGCTTAGGTGTGAGGCTCAAAAAAATAGGAAACAGGGTTGACAGGCCTTAGTGCACTCGTATGATTGTCGCGGCAAGGAGAGCCTTGCCGGGCTCCGAATGCGGTCTGTAGCTTCAGGATGAAACGGATCTGACGAGATCCGGTCAGACGAGTCGATGGCGATCTTTGGCGCAGGATCGGATCGGCGGGAGCGGCAAATCCTTCTTCCGAGTGTTTCCGCCTGATTGTTGTAATTCTCGAACAGGCCGCCTGAGGTGCTCGTTTCGACGACCACCCGCGGCGGATGATCAGGCGGCGAATCCACGGGAAGGTGTATCCGGGCGTTTCATCAGGAACGCCAATCGTGATGTGTAGAAACGTGAATCACCAGGTTCGTTGGGGCGCCAGCGCAGGCTTTGGCATCATCAGCATGGAACCAGTTCACATCCGAAGACCAGCCCGCCGAGCACGCCGGAGCTTGCATCCGGTGTCGCCGGGCGGGTTTGCCTGGTTCGGGGGATCCGATCGATGCGCCGGGATCATGGCGCATGGGTCGGGCATCCCGAGTCGGCGGTTTTTAGACGTGCTGCAACAGGCCGGTGCCGCTGCCCGACCGCTGGCGCGATCGCCACTGGGTTGGCGCGACCTGGGGAACTGAAACGCCGGAAGTTCTTTTTTGGAGGTCCACAGAATGTCAGGTCTGAAGAACATGCGAACGCAGATTCGGCGCGGTGCCGTCCTTCCGACGGCCCTCGCGTGGGTCGGATTAATGGGCGCGTCCACCGCCCTGATGCAGTTGAACTGCCCGCTTCTCCCCCCGGTTGTTGAGCCGGTCCCGGTCGAGGCCAATGCAGGTGCTGATGTCTCCCTGCTGCAGGGCAACACCACCACGCTGGCCGGCTCGGCCACGGGCGGCACCGGCTCGTACACCTTCTCCTGGGTGCAGACCGGCGGTCCGACCCAGACGCTGGTGAACGGTGGCACGGCGAGCCCGTCGGTCAGTGCGACCGGCAACGCGGGTGACGCGGTGTTTACGCTGACCGCCACGGACAGCGACGGCGTGTCCGACACCGACACGGTGACGGTCACCGTCACGGCCCCCGACGTTCCCGAGCCTGCGGAGCTGGTGGCCAACGCCGGCGCTGACGCCACCGTCGAGGTGGGCCAGACCGTGCAGTTGATGGGTTCCGCCACCGGCGGCACCAACCCGCTGGGCTTCCAGTGGACGCAGTTGTCCGGTCCCGTCCAGAGCATTGTTCCCGCCTTCGGCAACGCCCAGAACCTGACCGTGGTCGGCACCACCGCCGGCACCGCGGTGTTCGAGCTGCTGGTCACTGACAGCCTCGGTGAGACCGATACCGACACCGCGACCGTTACAGTGACACCCGGCACCACCGGCCTGGTCTTCACCACCGGCACCGACAACCTGGTCGGCACCGCCAACGCGGACACCTTCACCTCGGTGCTCGCCGCCGGCGGCCTGCAGACCCTCAACACGGGTGATACCGCCAATGGCATGGGCGAGGTTGATACGCTGCTGGCTCTGATCGTGGACGGCACCGCCCGTCCGGCCCTGACCAGCATCGAGATCCTCGAGGTCACCGTCGGTGACGGGGCCGCGGGTATCAACGCCAGCCAGTCCACCGGCATCACCCACATCATGTCCATCGACAGCGTCGGCGACCTCGATGTCACCAACCTGGCCGCGCTGGTCGATGTTGCCCTCATGAATCCCGATGCGGGCGCGGATCTCATTCTTGGGTTCAACGCGCCCGTTTTGGCGGGCGACGCCGACGAGCTCACCGCGGATATTAGCGGCGTGACTGGCGGCGGCAGCGTGCTGGAGATCAACAATGGTCTGGAAACCCTGAACATCAACTCCACCGGCGGCGAGGACAACATCCTCGAGGTCGATGCGGGTGGCGATCTGGTAGCCATCAACGTGCTGGGCGACAGCCCGATCGATCTGGGTGACATTGGTGCGAACAACGCCGGTGTCGAAACCCTCGATGCCAGCGGCTCCTCCGGCGGCGTCACCGCGGAACTTCCGGCCAATGACGTTACCGTCATGGGCAGCAGCGGCGACGATGATTTCACCTTCAACGCCGGCGACACCACGGTCACCGGCGGTGCGGGCGATGACACCGCGACCTTCGCGGCCGGTGAGTTCAACGAGGATGACACCGTTGACCTCGGCGACGGCACGGCCGACCGGCTGAACGCCGATGCTGATGACCTTGACGACTTCGTGACGTCCGCCGGCAACGTGACGGGTGTCGAGCAGCTTGGCATCACCGACGCGGCCGATGGGACCATCAACGCCACCTTCTTCGGATCGATCAACGAGGTGGTCCTGACCATGGGTGCGGCCGCCGGTTTCGACCTGACCGTGGCCAACAACACCACCGTCACCGTGGAAGCCGATTCCGCCGGTGCGCAGACCTACGCGGTTGCCGGCAATGGAACCACCGACGTCCTGAGCATGATTCTGGATGACGCCGATCTGGCCGGCGTCCAGACCTTCACAGGTGTCGAAACCGGGAACATCGAGTCGACCGGTGACGCCAACACCACGGTGGGCCTGACCTTCGCCCCCAGTGCGGGTGTGGCGGGCTCCTCGCTCAACATCACCGGTGACGAGGATCTGACCATTGGAGCGACCAACGCCACCGTGATCAATGCTTCGGGGCTGGACGGTGACTTCACGATGGCAGCCAATCCCACGGCAGGCGCTGCCAACATCAGCGGCGGCGCTGGCGATGACACGCTGCTGGGCACGGCCGGCAACGATAGCATCACCGGCAACGCCGGCGATGACGTCATCCGCAGCAACGCGGGCAACGACTCCTGCACCGGCGGCGATGGCGATGACACGTTCGAGGTTGGCCACGACGTCGGCACCACCGCCGACCTGGTCAACGACTTCCTGGACAGCGGCGATGACGTCCTCGGGATCGACCTGAGCGAGCTCAACGGCGCGTTCACCGACGTGGTCAACGGTGCGGGCAACGCGGCCGTGGCTGATGGCGACGACGCCGACTTCGGCACGTTTGCCAGCGGTGCCACGCTGAACGCGGCGGCGACCGACAACATCTTCATCGTCACCGACACCACCGGCATCAATGCCTTCGCGGACATCGATCTGAGTGGTGGTATCGTGGTGGCGAACAATACGGCCGCCGGCGACGCCGTCATCCTGATGTTCTACGATGCGGACGGCGGCGAGGCCGTGATCGGTGCCCTGCTCGACGCCGACTCGAATGCCGATGCGACGTTCAACGCTACCAACTCGGCGTTCTTCTCCTTCGCCCGGATTACGATGACTCCGGCCGAGTACACGGCGCTGACCGTGGACAGCTTCGACTTCATCCCGTGATGAAGGGATCGAGGCGACCAGTCGATTGCGGCTGGTGACATGCTGAGTGTTTAACCGGAGCCCGGCGGGTATTTCACCCGCCGGGCTCTTTGCATGACGGGATGGTTCGTGGAACCGGCGTGGTGCGCCCTTGACGCGGCGCGCGGTGTGCGGTGACACTCACCCGGTCAGCCCGCGTCCGCGCCGTTGGGCTGCGGTGATGCCCTGATGCCGGAGTTGTCTGCCATGCGTGTTCTTTGGGTGGTGCGGATCGCGCTGGCGGCGATGCTGTGGCCTTCCGTGCCCGGGCTGGGGCTGGACGGGCCGGCGGCGTCCGATCGGCGCCTCTCGGTTTCCTACCGGGGCGAGCCGCTGGGCGACGTGCTCATGCAGCTCTCCCGGGAGGTGGGCTCGACCTACATCATCGATCCGCACGTCGACGGCGAACTGCTGCGCGGCCGGGTGCGGATGGCGGCGGAGCATCTGACCGCCGCCGAGATCGTGCGCTGGCTGGCCCGCGATGTCGGCCTGGAAGCGGTCCTGGTCGAGGGAACGATGCTGCTGGCGCCGCCGGAGCGGCTGCCGGTGGTCTGGCGCGAGCGGCACCGACAGGCGGTCCTGCTGGTGGAGCCATCAAAAGGGGCGGTGGATGCGGCGGGTACCCGCGAAACGCCCGGCACAGGGGCCGGACGCTACGGTGCGCGCGACGGCGTTGTCGCCAATGGTGGCAGCGAGAATGGTGGGCACGGCCCACCCTACGGCTCCACTGCCGGCGACGAGCCCGCAGTTCCCGGCACTCAGCCCTCAGCCCCCGGCACAGCGCCTTCATCACCCATCACTCAGCCTTCCCCCCCCGATACGTCGCCCGCCGGCGATGAGGACGTGGCTCCGCTGCGCCGGCCGACGGTGACGCCGCCGCCTGTGCCGGCGTCCGCGGCAGCGTTTCCTGATAGTCGTCTGGCAGCGGCGCTGCATCGTGAGGCGGCGTTTGAGTGGATCGACGCGCCGCTCAGCCTGATCGCCCGGGATGTCACCGCTGGGTACGGGGTCGATCTCCTGGTTGCCCCGGCGGTGGTGGCCGAGGCGCCGCTGGTGACCAGCCCGGAGGGTCGGCTCTCGCTGATGGGGGTGCTGCAGACGCTCGCGGACCAGACCGGTGCGTCGATCTGGTACTGCGACGGGGCCCTCCGCTGCGGGGGCGCGTCGCCGGTGCCGGGCGCCTCCGTGATGACGCCGTCAGTTGCTCCCGGCACGACGGCACCGGCGCGACCTGCTGAACCGCTGGACGCCTGGGTCCAGCTCGACTGTCGCGAGACCCCCGCGTGGCCGGACGCGGCCGGACGGATCGAAGGGATTATCGGCATCCCCTGCGTCATCGAGGGGGGGATTGATGGGCCGGTGCCATTCACCACCGCGGGCGGCTCGCTGCGAACCGTCCTGGAGGCCGGGCGGTTGGCGGGGTGGTGGAACTGGCGGCTGGTGCGGGGCGACTCGCCCCGGCTGGTCATCAGCCCGGCTCAACCCTGAATGACGCGGGCACATCACCTGCCGCGACGCTGCCGATGGTGAGCCCTGGTCCTACGGATGGGTTCCCCGCGATGATTCACAAAACTCCGGATGGCGAGCGGTCGATGATGATGGATAGGTGATGGTACGCGCGGAAACTCCCGCCCGGGGTGCGGCCGGTCGGCGGGCGATCGAGCGGGTCCGTTTCCGGTATTTCCCGGCCGGAAAAGGTGGAGTCCACCCGGCGGGATGGATAGAATGGAGTCGAACGTGAGCCAGGAAGAATACGCGGGGCCCGACCGGCGTTCGGGCGATCGACGCGGCGTGGTGGATCGGCGCTCGAGCCTGGATCGCAGGCGCGGGCCGGGCCGGCGGCGCTCGGAGATTCGCCGCGAAGCCGAAGAAGGTGAGATGAGTGACGAGCTCCTGGAGTTCGTCCTGGCGATCGATGATTACAAGCGGGTGAACAGCCGCCCGTTTCCGAGCTGGAGCGAGGTCTTCGAGGTCATCCGCTATCTCGGCTATCGCAAGGTGGCCGATTGTGGCGAGCACATCGACCGGCCTGGACGGGTCAAGGTCGAGCCCAAGGTCTGACGACGGGCGGGCGAGCGGTTTCGGGGTCGGGAGTGGGTAGCGGTGAGCTCAGCCGGCGAAGTCATCTTCGTTCTTCAGGTCGCGATCGCTCTCGGTCCCATCGCGGTGTACTTCCTGGGCCTGGGCCTGGTCAACAGCCAGGCTCGCCCCAGCCTGGTCAGCGCCCGTTCCGACTTTCTCTGCCTCGCCGTGGCGTTCTTTCCCCTTTTGCTCGCACCGGTCCTGGCTCTGCTCGAGCGTCATCTGCTCTGGCCGGCGCTGGGGGTCTGCCTGGGCGTGGGGTTCGCGTTCCTGCGGATGATGCCCCGGGGTGGCGACGGCTGGGTGGTCTACCACATCGAGCCGCAGCGCTGCCGCCGGCTGCTGGAGCGGGCCTGCCGCCGACTGGGCTGGAGCGTTGCCGCTGATGGCGACAGCGACCGGATCGAGGGCCCCGGGCTCCTGGTGCGGTACAGCGTGCTGCCGCTGCTGCGGAATGTGACCCTTCAGATCGAATCGGCCACGGCGGGGGACGCCGCAGGCGCCGGGGCGGGCGACGATGGACGGACGGCCGATTTCGCCGCCTGGCGCGATCTCCTGCTGGCCGGGGTCCGGCGGGAGCTGGATCGCGAGTCGATGCTGCCCTCGGCCACGGGGGCCAGCCTGGTGGTGATCGGGGCGTCGCTGCTGGGCCTGCCGCTGTGGTATCTGCTGAGCCACATGAACGCGATCGTGGACGTGGTGCGGCAGATCCTGTTCGCCTGAGCGGCCCGGTTCGCCTTCCCCTTCGGGCCCTCCGGGGCTGATCATTTCACAGGCTCATGGGCGGTGTCGCCGGTCTCCGCGTGACCTCGCGTTTTCCCGCGAATCCAGCGGATCGCGGGCGGTTTCTCGTCTTGCATGGGGTGCTCCCGCGACTATAATCAGGCGCGACGCAGCGGTGCCGGCGCCGGCAGCCCCGCCGTTGTTCCCGGCGCACGCCTTTTAGAGGTTTCCGGTGTCAGAGCGATGCGAGGTGGGTTGCGGAGCGGCGGACGGCGCCGCGATGACGGTGATGCCGTCGCGTCCGCGCGGACACGCGGTGTGGTGGGCGCTGAGCGCGTCGATCGGACTGCTGGCGGCGGCGATGCTGCTGCGCAGCGATGATCTGCTGGACAAGGCCATGGCCCAGGGCGTGACCGGCGGCGGCGCCCGCGGGATCTACGCCTTCACCGGGCAGTTGTCCGCCAGGAGCTGGGGCCTGTTCATGGTTGACGTGGACAACGCCACGCTCTGGATCTACGAGCTGAAGAAGAGCGGTACTGGCCAGACCCAGCTTGAGCTGGTGGCCGCCCGCAAATGGATGTACGACCGCTACCTGGAGGAGCTCAACGTGGACGGGCTGACTCCCGGGGCGGTGGAAGCCCTGGTCCGCAACCAGGAGGCGGCGCGGGCCCGCGGCGCCGTGGGCGCCAGGCCGGCGGAACTGCCCGGAAGCGGCGAGTTGCCGGGCTTGATCGCCCCCGCACCGGCGGGCGGCGATGTGCTGCCGGCCCTGCCGGAGATTCACGAGGTGGAGCAGCCGTCCGGGCCCGGCGGCAACCCGGATACGGCGCCCTGACACCGGCGGGCCGCCGACGCCGCGGTGCCGCACGGGTGCTTCAGTCGCCTTCGCGGAGCACCGGCGCGATCCCGGATGGCTTTGTCAGCGAGGCGTGGATGAACAGTCGCCGATCGGCACGCGGAGCGGACGGTGCGGCTATCGAGGAAGTGAGTGACTGATGGCCAAGATGTACTACAGCGCCGATGAGACCATGAGCCGCCTGGGCGTGAACGAGGATCAGCTTCGCGGGCTGGTGCGCAGCGGCAAGCTCCGCGAATTCCGCGATGCCGGCAAGCTCAGCTATCGCGTCGACGAGGTCGACAAGCTCGTCTCCGGCGCCGGTGACAGCACCGCCTCCAGCAGCGGCATGCTCTCGCTCGCCGATGACAGCGGCGAGCTGAGCCTGGCCGACACCGGCGATGTGTCGCCGAAGGTCTCCGGCGGGTCGCGCGGTGGTTCAGCCGCCGGCGGCACCAGCATCCCCCTCGACCTGAGCAGCTCCGACACCGGCATGTTGAGCCTGGAGGCGGCCGACGAGCCGGCCAAGCCCGCGCCCAAGAGCGGTACCGCCCAGGTCAAGTCCGGCCAGAGCGGCAGCGGCGAGATCTCGCTGGACGGTACCGCGCGGGGCAGCACCGGCGGCATGAAGCTGGATGATTCCAAGTCCGGGTCCGGCTCGGGCAGCGCCGACATCGTCAGCCTCGACGAGGTCGACAAGGACGCCGTCGAGGGGATGAAGAAGGACGACACGGTCATCACCAACATCGGCATCTCGGTTTTCGACGACGAAGACCTGGAGATTGCCGCCGACCCGATGGCCAAGACGCTGATGACCGGCGGCGACGAGCACCTGGGGCTCGACGGCAGCGGCGGCGGCTCCGGCCTGCTGGACCTGACCCGCGAGAGCGACGACACCTCGCTGGGCGCCGAGTTGCTTGAAGGCATCGACATGGGTGACACCGCCGAGATCGGCGGGCCCGCCCCGGTCGCCCAGGTCACCGATGAAGATACCGAGGCCGACGCGATGGCCGAGCCGGCGCTCGAGCCGGCCGTGCCCATGATGACCGTGTCCATGACCTCCGGCATGGTCGAAGCCGCGTCGCCGGCGTTTACCGGTCTGCTGATCGGGGCGGCGATCGTGCTCCTGCTGGCCGGCGGCATGGCCATGGCCGTGAGCATCGACGTGTGGCCGGACTACCTGGCCATGCTGTCGGAGCAGTTCTGGATGTTCCTGGGCGGTTCGCTGGCCCTGGGCGGTCTGCTGGCCCTGATCGGTTGGCTGGTGGGCCGGCAGCCGAGCGGGCCGAAGAAGCCCAAGCCGCCCAAGGCTGCCAAGGAGAAGAAACCCAAGTCCGCCAAGGGCAAGAAGGGCGCCGCGGCGGTCGCGGGTTGATGGTGTGCTGACAGGCGTCGGACGCGGTGCGGGTCCGGCGATGCTATCGGATGGTTTGCAGGTCTCCGGCGGGCGGCGCGGTTTCGCCGGAGCCTGGTGATTTGACAGTGCATGTCACGCGGGATGGCGTCCCGGAATTGTGCCTCGCCAGAGGTCGCCCCGAACGAGCCTGACGATGCTCGGTGCGACCTCAAGGGGCACAACTGGGGAAAGAAGTTGTACCCGCCATCGGGATGTTCGCGGTAACATGCCGGACAAATCGCGATCACAATCGCGCGGGCAAAACGGTTGGACACAGAACAGAGCGCCCTCGAAGCGGACTGGGATGCTTCCGGGGGCGCGCGGCAAAGGAGGCCGACATGAACAGGTGCTGGTGGATGGCGGGTCTGGCGATGGTGGTGATCGGCGGCAACACGGGCTGCTGGCTCGACAATTACAAGGGAGAACAGCGGGCCAATCAGACGCTGGAGGAGGATCTGGCCCGGGCCCGCTCCGACCTGGCCGACGCCCAGCGGATGCTGCAGGAGAAGGACGTCGTCATCGACGGGCTCCGCAAGCAGTTGGGCACCAAGGAGCAGGCCCTGGCGAGCTGCCTGGCGGAGTCGTCCAACCTGCGCGATGCCCTGGCCAAGGCCCAGGCCATCCTGGAGAAGATGGCGGGAACCGGCGCGGCCCCGCCGCCGATCGTGGTCCGCACGCCGCTGCCGGCGCCGGTGGACAGCGCCCTGAAGAAACTGGCCGACGAGCACCCCAACGTGCTTGACTACGATCCGGCCAAGGGCGTGGTCCGCTGGAAGTCGGACCTGCTCTTCCCGCTGGGCAGCGACCAGCTCGCCGACCCCGGCGAGGAGGTCATGCAGGCGATGGCCAAGTTCGCCGAGATCGTGCGCAGCAGCGCCGCCTCCGGGCTGGACGTGATCATCGTGGGGCACACCTGCAACACGCCGATCCGCAAGGCCGCGACGCTGGCCGAGCACAAGACCAACTGGCACCTGTCGACCCACCGCGCGATCGCGGTCATGAACATGCTGGGGCAGCTTGACGTGGCCATGGCCCGCATGGGCATCATGGGCTACGGCGAGTACCGCCCGATCGCCGACAACACGTCGGAGAGCGGCAAGGCCAAGAACCGGCGCGTGTAGATCTACCTGGTCCCGCAGGGCTCCATCCAGTCCATGGGCGGCGGGGTCTACAAGACGGACGAAGGCGCACCCTTCGTGAAGCCGGTGGATGTCCCCGGCGAGAGCAAGCCCAAGGGCCTGGCGAAGGCACCCAAGGCTCCGGCGCTGGTTGAAACCGAAGAGCCGGCCGCCAAGTAGGGCAGGTACCCCCGGCGGTCGCCGCCCGGGACGCCAATGATCAACCCTCCGCTCCGCGTGTGCGGGAGCGGTGC
>CAYVVX010000102.1:0-2194 GCA_964455315.1 uncultured Planctomycetales bacterium
ACTAGGCTTTCAGGATGCAATGCAAAGCGGCGGGAGTTCACGCATTCGGCTATTGGTGGAGGTGACCATGTCGGCCATGTCAGAAGAGCGGATCGCACAGGGACTTGCCGGGTTGACCGGCTGGGAACGGGCCAGCGTGGGAGGAAAACCCGGAATTGAGAAGTCATTCAAGACCGGCACCTTCATGCGCGGGCTGAAGTTTGTCACCAGCATTGCCGACCTGGCCGAAAGCGCGGGGCACCACCCCGACGTCCTGCTGACCTATCCGAAGGTGGTCATCCAGCTAACGACGCACGATGCGGGCGGGTTGAGCGAGAAGGACTTCGATCTGGCCAGCAGGATCGACACGATCAAGGTTTAGCGCGCCGTTGACGTGCCGGGTCTGTGTTTCCGCGACCGACTCGCTACAATGATCGCATCCGGTCGCCTGGCCGGCTGCTCGCGACCCGGGCCCATGCTTCCTTCGGAGTCCGCAATCCCCCGATGACCACCTGCACCGAGCGCGTGCTGCCCTGCGTCCCGGCCGTGCCCGCCCATTCCCGACGCACGCGCGGCGGAATCGGTTTCGCCGTGGCCGCCTACCTCTGGTGGGGGCTGATCCCGGCCTACTACAAGCTGCTGACCCACGTCCCGGCGACGGAACTGCTTGCCCATCGCATCGTCTGGTCCGGGGTGCTGCTGGTCCCGTTTCTGCTCTGGAGAGGCAGGATCGGTGAAGTCCTTCGCGTAATCCGTGGCCGGCGTGAAGCCCTCTATCTGCTGGGCAGCACGCTGCTGATCGCCTTCAACTGGCTGATCTTCATCTGGGCGGTCAACGAAGGGCTGGTCCTGCAGGCCAGCCTGGGCTACTTCATCAACCCGGTCTTCAGCGTGCTGCTGGGGCGCGTTTTTCTTCACGAGCGGCTGCGTTCCTGGCAGATTGTGAGCCTGTTTCTCGCGGCCACCGGCGTGGCCTGGCTGACCGTTTCCTATGGCAGCTTCCCGGCGGTCGCGCTGGCGCTGGCGATCAGCTTCGGGCTTTACGGACTTCTGCGCAAGAAGGCGGGGGTCGGTGCGGTGGTGGGACTGACCATCGAGATCCTGATGCTGACCCCGATCGCGCTGGGCTACCTGGTGCTGCTCGCGGGACAGGGCCATGTCTCCTTCATGAGCGCGGGCTGGCGAACTTCGGCGCTGCTTGCCGCGGCGGGCGTGGTCACCACGCTGCCGTTGATCTGGTACGCCGAAGCGGCGCTGCGGCTGAGGCTCTCGACGCTCGGTTTCCTGCAGTACATGGCGCCGACCTGCCAGTTCGCGCTGGCGGTGATCGCCTTCGGCGAAGTCTTTACCCGGGATCACGCGGTATGCTTCGCCTTCGTGTGGGCCGGCGTTGCGGTGTTCCTCGTTGATCTGCTGCGGGCGTCACGACCCCGGCCCGTGGCCGGGCAGGCGGCGGCCTGAGCATCGCGCCGATGCGTGGCGGGGCATCCTGGCAGGGCGGATTCCTGTTCCAGGATTTGACATCTCATGACGTCATGATGTATACTGTCTAAGAAGGCGGGGAGCCGGTTGGGGCTGTGCAGGCCCACGGACTCCTTCCAAGGTGACGTTAAGCCGCTTCCTCCAAGGAGCTTACGACATGGCAACCGCAACGATACCAGGCATCGCGCCCGGCGACCTCTTCGCCAAGCACCAGGCCGGCGAGCCGATCACACTGATCGATGTGCGCACCCCGGTCGAGTTCAGGGAGGTTCACGCCACCCTGGCCGAGTCCATGCCCCTCGATCGACTGGATCCCAGGCAGGTCGCCGAGCAGACGGCCGGCCGCAGGCTCTACGTGATCTGCCGCACCGGCAGCAGGGGACGGCAAGCCGGCGAGAAGCTTGCCTCGGCCGGCTGCGAGGTCTCCAACGTCGAGGGTGGCACGCTGGCCTGGGAGCAGGCGGGGCTGCCCGTGGTCCGGGGCAGGAAGGTGGTCTCCCTGGAGCGGCAGGTTCGCATCGCGGCCGGGTCGCTGGTGCTGCTGGGATTGCTGCTGGCGTGGCTGGTGCATCCGTACTTCGCTGGTCTTTCAGCGTTCGTGGGCGCCGGGTTGGTGTTCGCCGGCGTAACCGACACCTGCGGCATGGGCATGCTGCTGGCCAGGATGCCCTGGAACCGCGGGGAGTCCACGCCGACGTGCCTGCTGCCCAAGTGAGGCTCGATGCGGGTTCCC
>CAYVVX010000102.1:2204-11536 GCA_964455315.1 uncultured Planctomycetales bacterium
GCCTCTGGTACCGCTTCACAAATCTGCTCCGGACGCTATCCTGTTTCCCGGCGTTCGGTGCCAGACCGTTATCCGCGATTCTGAGGAACAGGAGATCCGCTCATGAGCGACCCGTCCGCGCACGGGGCGATGCCCCGTATCGGCGACAAGATGCCCGATTTCACCGCCGTCACCACCCACGGCGAACTGACCTTCAGCGACTACAAGAAGGGTGCCTGGGCGGTGCTCTTCTCGCACCCGGCCGACTTCACGCCGGTATGCACGACCGAGTTCATGGCGTTTGCCCAGAAGGCCGACGAGTTCGCCAAGCGCAACGTGAAGCTGATCGGGCTGTCCATCGACAGCGTGCACGCCCACATCGCCTGGGTGCAGAACATCCGCGAGAAGATGAACACGCCGATCCCGTTCCCGGTGATCGCCGACCTGGACATGAAGGTGGCCGGCAAGTACGGCATGATCCACAGCACCAGCTCGACGGCGACGGTGCGGGCGGTGTTTGTCATCGACGACAAGGACGCCATCCGGCTGATCCTGTACTACCCGATGACGGTGGGGCGGAACATCGACGAGGTCATGCGGGCCATCGACGGCCTGCAGACCACCGACAAGCACGGGGTGGCCTGCCCGGCCAACTGGAAGCCCGGGGAGCGCGTCATCGTGCCCCCGCCCAAGACGCAGGCGGACCTGGACAAGCGGCTGACCGAGAAGTTTGACGAGAAACTGGACTTCTACCTGGTGAAGAAG
Source organism: uncultured Planctomycetales bacterium (assembly GCA_964455315.1). Taxonomy (GTDB): domain Bacteria; phylum Planctomycetota; class Phycisphaerae; order UBA1845; family PWPN01; genus CAYVVX01. Next base: position 2,949 of record CAYVVX010000102.1, read on the forward strand.
TCGCTGTGATCCACATGCGGAATCGACGGGAGCACGGCCGGCGACTCAACGCCGGTCGTGCTCCGATTGTTGATGGTCCACGCAGGGTCGCCGCCGGTTCACGGCTTGAGTGCGAACACCTTCACGCTGGCGGCATAGTCGTTCACGTCGTGACGGGCCAGCAGCTCCGCAAGCTGCTGGTGCACGTCCGCGGGTCGATTCGCGGCGGTCGGCAGGGCGCAGCACGATGAACCCCGCGGATCGGGTGTGCAGCAGGGCTCGGCCGCAGTCGGCGCGGGAGCGCCGACCGGCACCATGCCCGGCGAGCAGCAGCCCGACTGGTTCTCGACCTTGGCGTAGGCGTTGAGGTCGGAGCCGCTGTCGACGACCTCGACGTGGGCAAAGCCGCTCTCGATCAATCCCTGGCGATAGTCCTCAATGGGAATCGCCCCGGCGATGCAGCCCATGTACGCCGACACGTCCGCGGCGATTTCCACGGGCAGTTCCTTCTTCAGCGCGATATCACTGACCGCCAGACGGCCGCCGGGCTTGAGCACGCGGGCGATCTCGCGGAAGACGGCGGGCTTGTCCGTGGCCAGGTTGATCACGCAGTTGCTGATGACCACGTTGACCGAGGCGTTCGGCAGCGGCAGGCGATCGATGGTGGCGAGGTGGAACTCGACGTTGGCCATCGGCTTGCCGCCGTCGGCGGTTGCGGCGTTGCGCCTGGCCCGCTCGAGCATTTCCGGGGTCATGTCGATGCCAATGGCCTTGCCGCCCGGTCCGACCTTCCGCGCCGCCAGGAAAACGTCCAGCCCGCCGCCGCAGCCGAGATCGACGACCACTTCGCCAGGCCGCAGGGTCGCGAACGCCGTGGGATTGCCGCAGGAGAGGCCCATGTTCGCGTCGGCGGGGATCGACGCCAGTTCATCGGGTGTATAGCCGAAGGCCTCGGCCACCGCGCGGACCCCTTCGTGTCCTGAGGACAGACCGCTGGCCGCCACCGCGGCGTACTTCTCCCGCACCTGCTGCTGGATGTTCTTGTCATCACTCATCGTCACACTCCATAATCGCTGTGGCCGCGACCCTCGCGGCCTTCACTCCTTGCAGACGTTGCCGCTGTCCAAAGGATGCAGATTCTCCCGCTGTGTTGAGCCGCAATACCTGACTGCCTGTGGCCTGGGATGGTAGTCGAGCAGCCCGCCCCGGCGGTCGAACTCGATATCGCAGCAGTCCAGGACCATGTCCTTAAGCTGTCTTCGGGCCCGTTGGACCCGGGACTTGGCGCCAGCGACGGACAGACCCAGCCTGGCCGCGATCTCATGCTGGGGCATGTCGTCGCGATCAGCGAGAAGCAGCGGCTCGCGGTACGCATCGGGAAGCATGTCCAGCATGCGTTGGAGGCATCGCGCCGGCTCCGCGCGATATCCGGTCGGCGGCGACACGGCAGAGGCCAGCTCATTCCCGTCAGCCACCGGCGCTGCGCGGGCTCTCCTGCGATGGCGATCAATGATCGCGTTGCGGGCCACCCGATAGGCCCACGCTCGGCGGCGATCACCCGGCGGCAGGGCGGCTCCCTGCTGTTCGAGCTTGAGCAGCAGGTCCTGCAGCAGATCCTCAGCGTCGTGAAAGCTGCCGATTCGTCTGCGGATAAACCGCCGCAGGGGTTCGATGAGTTGTCCGGCAGAATCCTCGCGTGTGTTCATCGGATGCGTCTCCATGAACGATCAGGGCGTCATCGTCGGGCAACCACCCGGCGGGGCGCCGCGCAGGTCGGTGCCAGCGGGAGCCTCCTGATCGAAATATCGGCGCTGAAAGTACAAGGCCACGTGAACGAGCCCGATCAGCACCGGCACTTCCACCAGCGGGCCGATGACCGCGGCGAAGGCCGCGCCGTGATGGATACCGAAGATGGCGACGGCCACTGCGATGGCCAGCTCGAAGTTGTTGCTCGCCGCGGTGAAGGCGATGGTCGCGGTGCGCGAGTAATCGGCGCCGACCCTGCGGCCCATCCAGAAGCTGATCAGGAACATGAGCACGAAGTAGATCAGCAGCGGCAGGGCGACGAGTCCGACGTTCCACGGCCGGCGGACGATCTGGTCGCCCTGGACGACGAACATCACCACGATGGTGAAGAGCAGTGCGATCAGGGTCAGCGGGCTGATCCGGGGTATGAACCGCTGTTCGTACCATGTGCGGCCGCGCCGCTTCACCAGCAGGAATCGGGTGACCATTCCGGCGATGAACGGCACCCCGAGGTAGATGAACACGCTTCGGGCGATGCTGGCCATGGTCACGCCGGACAGGTCCACCTCGCCCAGCGACAGACCCAGCAGCGGCGGCAACACCTTGATAAACAGCCAGGCGTACAGACTGTAGAACAACACCTGGAAGACGCTGTTGAAGGCGACCAGCCCGGCCGCATACTGCGTATCGCCCGATGCCAGCTCGTTCCAGACGATGACCATGGCGATGCAGCGGGCCAGGCCGATGAGGATCAGCCCGATCAGGAACTCGGGGTGGTTGTGCAGGAAGATCGCCGCCAGCGCGAACATCAGCAGCGGGCCGATGATCCAGTTCTGGACCAGCGAGAGCCCCAGCACGCGGACATTGCGGAACACATCGGGCAGTTCCTCGTAGCGCACCTTGGCCAGCGGGGGGTACATCATCAGGATCAGCCCGACGGCGATGGGGATGTTGGTGGTGCCGACCTCGAAGCGATGCACCAACAACTGGATGCCGGGCACCGCGTAGCCGAGAAGGACACCCCCGGCCATGGCCGTGAAGATCCACAAAGTCAGGTAGCGATCGAGGAGCGACAGCCGCCGGGCGATGGTACTCATGATGCGTGCTCCACCAGCGCCTCGGGCAGCCGCTCGATGAAAGCCCGGATTTCGTCGCGCACCCGGCGGTAGTGGACCATGGCCTCTTCTTCGGTCGCAGCGTTGGCCGCGAGATGGGGCGGATCGTCGAACCCCACGTGCACGCGGCGAGCCTTGCCCGGCAGCGCGGGGCAGCGTTCGTCTGCCCGGCCGCAGACCGTCACGACCACATCCAGCGGCACCTCGCCGAGGGCGTCGATGTGCTTGGACGTGTGCCCGGAGATATCCACGTCGACCTCGGCCATGGCCCGGACCGCCAGCGGGTTCAATCCCTGTGGGGCGACACCCGCCGAGTGCGCTTCGAGTGTTTCGGCCTTGAGGTAGCGGGCCCAGCCTTCGGCCATCTGGCTTCGGCAGGAGTTTCCGGTGCAGAGGAACAGCACGCGGAGCTTTCTCTCAGGTTGCAGCATAAATCCTCCGGGTCCATTTTCAGGATGGCATCGAGGCGGGATCGGTCCCGGCACAGGAGATCGTCGGAAGCCACGTGGCGCTCGAGGAGGGCGAGCACGTCGGCGACCAGTGGTGAAGCCTCTTCCGGCGTGGGCAGCCGGTAGTAACCCCAGCGGCCCTGCTTGCGGCTGCGGAGCAGCCCGGCCTGCCGGAGCAGCGCCAGGTGCCGCGAGACGGTCGAAAAGGCCAGCCCGAGCAGCTCGACGATCTGGCAGACGCACAGCTCCCGCCCGCGGCAGGCGGCGAGGATGCGGAGCCGCCCGCGGTCGGCCAGGGCGCCGCCGACGGCGAGGACCTGGTCGCCGGAGTCATTTGTATGTTTCGCCATACAACGAAATATAGCCCGGACCCGCACAGGTGTCAACCCCCATGTGTGAGCGATGCAGCGGGCATGGGGGAATCGGATTCCCGCGGCGGGATTCGGCGGGGCGGCCCCGGACGGGCCTTACTCGACGGCGGGCATGGATTCCGCCGGGTCGCCGGTGTCGACCGGTTCCTCCGGCGGGTGGAGCTTGAGGTGCAGGGCGGAGAACGCGGCGTATTCGCCCGGGTCGATCGGCGGGGCGAAGCCCTTGACGCCGAGCAGATCCAGAACCGCCTTGCGCCCGGAGACCACGTTGAGCAGGTAGTTGCTTACTCGTTCGCGCATTTCCGGCGTGGTGTGGATCGACACCATCACCGGCCCCTCGGGCACCCGCACGGTCTGCGCGATGACCTTGACCTGGTCGCGCGACGGCAGCAGCAACAGCAGGCTCCCGCCTGACTCAGGCCAGGCGTTGTAGTCTGCTTCGTCGATCACGCCGGCCGAGCGATCCTCCAGGGCGACGCTCTTGGCGACTTCGAGTGAACTGATGTGGCTGGTGTCCAGCCCCAGTCCGAACAGACCCTTGTTCAGTTCGTCGCGGGTCAGGCCCGCTTCCATCAAGGCACCCAGGGCGGCCTCGTTGAGCACGTTGTCCTTGGGCAGGAAATGGAAGCGACGCCCGCGGAGATCGGCCAGCGAGTTGAGCGGAGAGTCCTTCGCCACAATGATCAGGCCCCGACGGGAGGTCTCACCGTGCTTGTTGATCGGCACGGCGAGGATTTCCCCGGTGTTCGCGGGGGCCACCTCGGCATAATCGCCGGGCGTGAGCAGGGCGAACTTGAGGCGGGCGGTGCCCAGGTGAACGCGAATCTGACGCGGGGTCATCAGGTCGAAGCTGACCGGCTCCTTGAGATGGTAGGACAGATCCTGCTCGAACAGGGCCCGCTTGGGCACCAGCAGCGGCGGCGGCAGCAGATCGAGCTCAGTCACGCCGAAGCGCACCGGCGGCTTGGAGATCCCCAGCACGTTGAACGGATCCACCACCGAACCCACCTGCGAACAGCCGGCGCAGGCCGCGAGGATCGCCAGGCCCGACAACCGGCTCAAACCAGGCAACCGAACGGAAGGCCGGAGTGAATGCGCAGTGCTCATGATTCGCTGAGTATACAGCCGGTGGATCGGGCGACAACGGCGCGCTCACATCCCCGCCATTGCGGACATGCGATGGTGAGTCAGGGTCCGAAACGCTTAACCGCGAGATTGAATCAGAACGTGGAATTGATTGACCAGGGGGCGATGCTGCTGGTTGAGCATGTCCGCCCAGCGCTGGTGGAGGCGGATGTTGACGGCCAGGGAGGACTGCACGGGGGAAGGGTCGAACTCAACCACATCGCCACCTTGCAGATCAGGCATTTCCGGGGCAAGAGCGAAGACCATCTCCTCGCCCGCATCCGTTTGCAGGATGCCGCGTTTCGCGGCCGGAAGATAACACCTGACGCGTCCGAGCACGCTGAACTCCACAAGACGCTTTGCCGTCTCTCGTTCATGTGCCCGAACGGGCGTTGAACGAGAGCTGGCGGAAGATGGGGATCTGTACTGGCCATATTATGCCGCGAGGTTGCCCGGACTGCAACCCAGATTCCCCAACTTAACCGGATATTTTCCCCCTGGTGGAACAGAGGGGGGTCTTCGATGGACGAGGTAAGGTCGGAAGCCCGGTCAACGACAGGTCCGATAAGTGGGCGGAGATCAGGCCTTGACCTTGTCCGCGGGTACGGGCTCATCGTCCGGGGGCGGCGGACTGGGGATGACAGGAGCGGGCTGAGGCACGATGAACGCCCGGCCGCACTGCCCGCAGCGGACACGCTTTCCGCGGGTGCTGTCCGGAACCTGCAGCATGGTCCGGCAACTCAGGTGAGGGCAGATTAAGGTGACGGGCATGGCGGCTCCTCAAGCCTGCGATGTTTCGAGAATCGGGAAGCGGTACCCCAAGCATAAGATAAATGCCTGACGGCGGCGCCGGCACAACGGTCTGGCGATGGTGCATGGTGACTGCCGGCCGTCTTGTCGCTGTCTCAGCGGCTACGTCCCAGGTAGCTGATCGCGAACAGGCAGGCGGCCGCGAGAATGATGGCCGCGCCCACGCCGACGTCCTCGAAGTAGCGCGAGAACGAGGCGATGATCCCGATCAGGCCGCTCATCAGCCCGATAAACATGGCCCACCAGAACATCCCCCCGGCGCTGCGGGCGAGGTTGCGGGCCGCGGCCGCGGGCACCACCAGCATGGCGGTGACCAGCAGAATGCCGGCGATGCGAATGGACACCGTGACCACCAGGGCCAGAAGAAGCGAGAAGGCATAGTCGTATGCCCGGACGGCGATCGAGCGGCTGTGGGCCAGCTCGGCGTTGAGCCCGATGAGCGTCAGGCGATTGAACCCCAGGAGCATGAACAACAGGACCAGGACGGCCAGCCCGGTCGAGTGGGCGATGTCGATGGGGGTGAGGGTGAGGATATCGCCGTAGAGGTAACGCTGGAAGGTTCCCGTCTGACGTTGGTTGGTGACGATGGCGATGCCGAAGGCGACCACGGTGCTGAAGAATACGCCGATCACCGTGTCACTGGACAGATCGGTCTTGCGCCGGACCGCGGCGATGCCCCAGCCGACCAGCAGGCCGAATAGGATCATGGTCAGTCGGGGATCGACCAGATCGGACACTCCAGCCAGCAGGAAGCCGATGGCGACACCGGCGAACGCCGAGTGGGCGATCGCATCGGAGAAGAATGCCAGCCGAAAGTTGACCACCTGGACGCCCATGGCCGCGGAAATGGGAGCCAGCAGCACACACTCCAGCAGGGCCAGGCGCATGAAGCCGTAATTCCACCGCTCCGGCAACACCGCCGCGGCAGCGCTGTCCAGCACCGGAAACGCGGACTGCGTCCACCAGTCGATCAGCGCGGTCAGGATCATCGCGGGGGCGGCTCCTGGTTCGGATCCTCGTGCGGGTGGGTGAGCCCGCAGTCATGCGCATGGTGGTGGCCGTGGGCGTGGCCCTCATGGCTGCCGCTGTGGGAGTAGAGGGCCACTTCCTGCTTGTACAGCGCGCGCAGGTTCTCGGCGGTCAGCGTCTCCAGCGTCGCACCCTGGCATTGGACGGTCTGGTTGAGGCAGATGACGTAGTCGGCGTGCTCGGTGACGATGCTGAGGTCGTGGCTGACCAGCAGCATGGTGTAGTGGCCCTGTCGCTGGAGCGTTCCCAGCAGATCGCAGAACAGCTCCTCCCCGGCCACATCGACGCCGGCGACGGGCTCGTCCAGCAGGAGCACGTCGGGCTTGCCGGCCAGCGCCATGGCCAGCAGCACCCGCTGAAGCTCTCCGCCGGAGAGCTGCCCCAGTGCGCGGCGCTGCCAGCCCCTGCCGCCGACAACCTCGAGGGCCTCGGCGGCGGTCTGGCGGGCCCTGGTCTTGTGCCCCAACCATAGGGGGCGCCGCTGCAGACCGCTGCAGATGAAGTCCTCAACGGTCATGGGCATGCCGCGGTCAAAGTCCAGGCGCTGGGGCACATAGCCCAGTCGAAGGAGTTTGCCCCTGGCGCCCCGGCCGCGCTCGATGGTGCCGGTATAGGGAGTCAGACCAAGGATGGTCCGCAGGAGCGTCGTTTTGCCGGCGCCGTTGGGACCGATGACGGCGCTGAGCTGCCCGACCGGCGCGGAGAATGACACGTTGGTGAGGATCTGCACGCCACCCAGCGTGACGGAGACATTCCGCACCCGCAGGGCGAACTCGGTGACGGGATCGGCTGCTGCGATGGTCACGGTGCGGGCCTCAGGGCGGATTCCAGCACGCGAAGATTCCCGGCCATGATTCGTTCGTAGCTGTCCGGGGTCGGGTTCGTGACGGCGTTGAATGGATCGAGGGCCAGCGCGGGCACTCCGGCGTCGCGGGCGGTGGTTTCAGCGGCTTCCCGGGAATAGGCCGGCTCGTAGAAGACGGCGGCGACCTGTTCCCGGCGGATGGTGTCGATGACCTCGGCCTTGTGTTTGGGGGCGATCGGATGATCCGGCTCGACGGTCAGGGTGGCCGCGACGTGAAGATCCAGATCCCGGGCCAGGTAGGCGAAGGCGTCGTGGAAGGTCACCACGGAGCGGCGGTTGAAGCCGGCTGCGCTTCGCTTCATGGTCGCGGACAAGTCGTTCAGTCGCTTCGCGTATCGCTCCGCGTTGGTGCGATAGCGCGCGGCGTTGGCAGGATCGACCTCGCCAAGAGCTTCGGCCAGGCGAAGCACTTGCCGGGACGCTTCGCGCGGTGAGACCCAGACGTGCGGATTGAAGCCTTCGTCGTGGTCGGCCCCGCAGGTCGATGACTCGTCGCCATGCCCCGGCTCGTGAGGAGTTGCGTGGTGCTCATGCGCGTGCTCGTGATCCGGGTTCGCGGGGAGCACGTCGCAGACCTCGCCGAGCTTGACCACCACGGCGTCGGGGTTGGTCAGGGCCAGTCGATCCAGAAACGGCTCCAGGCCAAGACCGTTGGCCACGATGATCCCGGCCTGCTGGACCCGCCTGAGATCGGCGGCGGTGAGGGCGTAATTGTGCGGACATCCGGTGTCCGCCGCGACCAGCAGATCCACACGCACATCCGGAACGTCGCCGACCACGTTCAGGGCGAAGACATACAGGGGGACGAACGTGCAGACGACGCGAACCCGCGACTCGGGCCCACTCGAACGGCTCCCCGGCAACATGGCCACGCCGGCCAGCATGGCGACGCAGACCAGGATGAACCAGGCGTTGCGAAGCCGTCCCAAGCCGCGGTTCGAGGATGCGAGATTGTCTGGGTTTGCGCGGTTTTCCATGGCAATTCGGGCGATGAACACCCCCTGTAAAGCAGCGTATCTGGAGTGTAATACGATGTCAACAGGGCCGGGTTCGCCGGCCGGCCGGCTGGATTGGGGCTGGGGCTGGCTGATGCTGGCCG
>CAYVVX010000103.1:0-451 GCA_964455315.1 uncultured Planctomycetales bacterium
GTATTTGGATCGGATTACCTTCTCCGCGGGCCGGCTGTACTCCGGACCCGCTTCCTGTTCCCAGGGCCTACGCTACGGTCTGGAGGGTTGCCTTGGCCGACGGTTCGATCGACCGGGCCAGGGCCTCCAGACTGGCCGTGACCTTCTGCCGGTCGCCGCCGCGGAAGGAGAAGGTTCCGTTGGAGATCGTGGTGACGTGCGGATACACCTCCTTGAAGGGCGGAGGCGGCGGGTTCTTGTCCAACCCGCACCAGTCCGACCATCGTCTCTTGAATTCCTCACCATTGACCCCGTCGAGCCTGACGGCGTAGCGCTCGGCCGGCGGCGGGATTTTCGCCGAACGCACCTGGGGCATGGGGTGGGAGGCCAGGACCGCCTGCTCGTGACGGCCGAGATGGCTGGCCATGAGCAGCCCGGACACGTCGATGGCCGGCTCGTGGGGATAGGCCTC
>CAYVVX010000103.1:461-11498 GCA_964455315.1 uncultured Planctomycetales bacterium
GGAGCCCATCTCGTGACGGTCGAGACCTTCGACCTCTTCGGTGGGGCTGACGCGGAGTCCGAAGACGGCCTTGACCGCGCCCCAGACGACGAAGGAGAAGGCGGCGGTGAACCCGATGACAGAGGCCGAGCCGGTGAGCTGGCTGATGAGTTGAGCGATCCCGCCGCCCTTGACGAACAGTCCGGTGAGCGGCCCGGTGGAATAGCCGACGGCCTCGGGGTTGGCGAAGAGGCCGATGGCGAGTGTGCCCCAGACACCATTGGCCAGGTGAACGGCGAGCGCACCCACCGGGTCGTCAATGCGGATTCTGTCGAAGAAGAGGACGGCGCCCACGACGATGAGTCCAGCCACGATGCCGATGAGGAACGCGGCGGCGGGCGTGACCCAGGCGCAGGGGGCGGTGATGGCGACCAGTCCGGCGAGCAGCCCGTTGACGGTCATGCCGAAGTCCGGCTTGCCCAGGATCATCCAGGCGACGATGGTCGCGGCGAGCATGCCGCCGACGCCGCCCATGTTGGTGGCCACGAAGATGTGAGCGACATCCTTCGACATCGACCCGGAGATTCCCATCACACTGCCGGGGTTGAAGCCGAACCAGCCGAGCCACAGGATCAACCCGCCGATGAACGCCAGTCCCATGCTGTGCCCGGGGATGGCGTGGACCTTGCCGTCCTTGCGGTACTTGCCCATGCGCGGTCCGAGCATGATGATGCCGATCAGTCCGGCGACGCCGCCGACCGTGTGGACCACCGTGGAACCGGCGAAATCCCAAAAGGGTGTTTTCATGGTGGAGAGCCACCCGCCGCCCCAGACCCAGTGACCGGTGATGGGGTAGGAGATGGCCACCAGCAGGGCGGCGAAGATCACGAACGATTTGTAGTGGATGCGCTCGGCCACGCAGCCGGAGACGATTGTCGCCGCGGTACCAGCGAAAACCAGTTGGAAGAAGAACTTGGCCAGCAACGGGACGCCGCTCCATTTGATGGCGCTGTAGACGCCCTTGTACGCGTCACCGGTGGCCGGGCTGTTGTCGGCGCCGTTCAGAAACAGCCCCTGCCAGCCGGCGAATTGTGTGGCGCCGTCGCCGAACATGAGCGACCAGCCGATGACCCAGAAGGCCACCGACGCCAGCCCGAAGACGACGAAGTTCTTGCCCAGGATGTTGACCGCGTTCTTGGCCCGGCAGAAGCCGGCCTCCACGCAGCCGAAGCCGGCGTTCATCCAGAAGACCAGGCAGGCGGAAACCAGCACCCAGAGGGTATCCAGCCCGACCGTGTCGGAGTAGAGGCTGGTCGCGGGGGCTGCCGCGGGCTCGGCGGGAGGGGCGTCCTGCCCCCGGAGCAGAGTGGGAGCGACGCCCAGGAGGAGGGTCGCGAGAAGTACCTGTTTCAGCGGGCCGAGCCTCCATGGGCTCAACCTTCGAGTCGGTAGACCCTTACCCTCAGCCGGATCGGACTCCCGGGCTTGCCAAGCGATATAGTCAGGGCACATCCAATATCCTCCAGTTATGCGGTTTCAAACACGCCGGGCACCGCGCGCAGCGCACGCGGAAATGGATCCCTGCCGATACCTCCCAAGGCGTGCACGCGACCAGTGTGATCCCGTTCACGCGCCTGGAGAAATAGCAAGGTTTGTGCCATTCATCACAGACGGAGGGTTCGAGCCTCACAGCCCCTGAAATGGGGCGGAATCCCGGAATGCCGCCCCGCAGCGAACGCTCGGGGTAGGGTGGCGGCGCTGCGATCGGCTGCTTATTAATCGGGCAGCCGGGCGGATCGTGGCGTCGATATGCCCGCTTTGGTGGCAGGCCAGGGCCTTGAGATGATCTGCGGCGGTCAGGCCCCGGGGTGGGTGTCGGTTGCGGGCAGTTGCTCGACGACGCGCTCATACCACGCCTGGCCGAACCGTTGCCGGCCGTGCAGGCAGAGCGCTCCGATAGTGATGGGGGCAATGCGGGGGGTATTCAGGATAAATGGGAGAATTGCTTCGGAGTCATCCCGGCAGAACAGCAGCGATTCATGCTCGTGGCGAGCTCGTCCATCGATTCGGTCCGCGAGCTGAGCCCGGTGAAGGTGCACCCGGACGTCAAACACCAACTCCGGCTGGCGGATCTGTCCATCGCGAATCAAGCCAAGACAAATAATGTGCTCCGTTTCGCTGGATTTTAGGTCGGCCTCCTCATGCAATTCCCGGAGGACGCTCGCAAAGCCGTCGAAGGTGTTGTCTGGCCGAAGTTCGCCCGCTTCCAGGCCCCCTCCCAGCGCGTGGAGGAAGCCGGGATGGCAGGCCACCTGGCCGCTCCTTCTCCCGTACGCCAGCCAGCCGTCGGAGGTGATGATGGTGGCGGTGGTACCGATGGGGTTGCTGAACAGGTGCCAGCCCAGGTCGTCGCCCAGATGGGGGTTGTGATAGTTGGTGGCGAGGAAGTGGGCGTAGTCGGTGGGGCCCGTTTCCAGCAGCAGGTTGCCGTTCCGGACGCGATGCCGGAGCAACCGGACGAGCCGTCCGTTGAAAAGCAGGACGTTATCCCGCCGGGCCTGCTCGGTGCGCGCTTTCCATGTGGAATCGACGAGCGCGTCGATCCGGGCATCGGTCGGGCCGTGTTCCCCGGTCCAGGTGATCCGCAACTGATCGCGCTCGAAGGGCCCATACGCATCGAGCATGTAGGGAAGCGGGGTCACCTGAGGCTCCGTGGTCGGAAGGTCTAGGAGTTCCATAGCTCATTCGTACGATAACCGGCGGGGTTGGGGCAATCCAATGTTGCCAATCTCGCGCACCCCATTCCGGTTGCTGCCACCGCCTGGCTCCGAGTTGAGAGGATAATCGGCCTGCTGGAGTGCTCCGCTCTGGGCTTAGCGGACCTCGCGATTCGTGATTTAATCCCTGCATTTTTCGGACTTTGCGCCATATCGAGGCTTTACTCGGGCAGCTCCTCGGATTTTTTTCAGAATTTCCTGCCGGGGGCGGAGCCGGCGCTATAGTAATGGATGAAGGCGGAGTCAGACTCCGCGTGGATGGGAACAATGGGTCCGTGAGGGTGTAAGGCAAGCTGACTTGGCGTCAGCTTCAACGGATCTTGCAGTTCGGAAGTCCGTTGGAACGGCTGAAGGCCGTTTCGGCTTGTCTTGGCGGGAGTGGTCCTGCCTAAAGGAGAGAAGAAGATGAGGTTCAATCTGGGCGCGACGATTTTTTCGGCGGGAGTTGCCCTCGCCTCGACGGCAATGGCGGCTCCTCTGACGCCGATCATTGAAGGCCATGACATCAACTTCGGTGCTTACAACAGCGGCGGGGCTTACGAATGGCTGACCAATGGCGCTGCTGCCGATACCCTGGTGTTTACCAAGGGTGCGGTTGGGACGGGGGGCGCCCCGGATCGTGAGGCGACAGCCTATTGGCCGGCATGGCCCGCAGGCCCGGTTTATCCGATTTTCGATGAAACCGGCATGCTGACCTTCGACCACTTCGGTGGCGATTTCGTGCTGGATGTGATGTTCGACGGTCAGGATGCACCGTTTGTGAATGGCGGCGGTGTCTCGATTGACGTCAGCCTGACCGGCACGGGCGGCAAGACGGCACCTGGTGCGGCCGACCTTGAGATTTACGGCATGGTTCCCACCCTCACCACGGCGCCGACGCTGCTGTGGGCGATCGACCTGAAGGATGTATCGCTGTATGGGTACTCCAAGGGTGCGTGGACGCCGTCCGGCAGCTCCTATGTCCTTGAAGGCGTAGGAACGATCGTGGGCGGATTGCTGGCCCAGTTGGGTCAGGTGGTGGGCGAGACCGGTGTGATGCGTGGCAACCTGGATTTCCAGGAGAACTGGGTGCCGTCGCTGTATCACCCGCTCCGGTCGCCCGAGCAGGCCGAATATCGAGCCGCCTACTCCGGTGAAACCGGGCTTGGCTCGAACGCGGTTCCCGAGCCGGCCACGATGGTCGTGCTGGCCGGTGGTATGATCCTTGGTTTGTGGACACGACGATCCAGATCTGTCTGAGCTCCTAACCTCCTCCTCCTCCTCCTCCTCAGGAGCCTCAGTCGTATCTGATCGTATTTCCTACGAGCCCGTGCTCTCCCCTGGAGCACGGGCTCTCTTCTTTTTACGGCGGTTGTCAACAAGTCGGTACCTTGACTTCGTCGTCGGGCGGGGAATGATTTGATGTCTGCAATCTCTCTCGTTTTGCTCGTGGGGCTGGGAACCTTGGACGGAACCCAGCCCCTTGCTTTTGTCCCCGCGAGCGCTCTGATTCCCAGTCGTTACTCCCATCTTGCAAGCTGTGGCAGACAGGGCGTAGACTACGCGACGTGACATCGTCCGATCGCCGGGTGGGCGGGTTCGGGCATGGTTGCGACCCATAACAACTGCCTGCCGAAGTGGCGGAACTGGCAGACGCGCGGGATTCAAAATCCCGTTCCCGCAAGGGAGTGAGGGTTCGATTCCCTCCTTCGGCAGTTTTTCTTCTTCCCCCGTCCTCTCCCCAGGGCCCCCGAAGATCGTTGCCCGCGCTTCCGCGCGGTTGCGGGGAACCGTACAATCGCGGCGTGAGCAGGCCACCCGCCGATATCGACCTTCCCCTTTGCTGGCACACCCCACCCGGATGGGCCGTGGCTGCACTACGGGAGCCGCTCCTGCTGCTGGCGGACCACGCGCAACTGGAACGGAAGGCGGCGATCAACGCGCTCGATCTGTTCAGCCGTCGCCCCCGCGGCGATGCGGCGGCGGGGTGGATGCGGTCGATGGCTGCGATCGCCAGGGATGAGGCCGACCATCTCGCGACCGTGGTGCGGCTCCTGGAGAAGCGCGGCGGCTCGGTTCGGGCCAGTCATCAGAACCAGTATGCGACAAGCCTCCGGCGGCTGATCCGCCGCGGACAGGGCTCGAAGGAGCTTGCCGATCGGCTGCTGGTCAGCGGTCTCATCGAAGCGCGCTCCTGCGAACGGTTCGTCCTGCTCGCGGAGGTCGCTGTGGATGGTGACCTGCGCAGGCTCTATCGCGGGCTGGCCGGATCGGAGGCGGGGCATTATCGCGTGTTCGTGGACCTGGCCGGATCGCTGCTCGATGCGGGCGACGTGGCCGCAAGGTGGGATCGGCTGCTGGAGGCCGAATCCGAGATCATTCGCAGTCAACCGCCGGGCCCGGCGATGCACAGCGGTCCGCCGGTGGAAGTCGGCTGAAGGACTACATTACAAGGGCGAGGGGCGCCGGCAGTCCCAATGGTCCGTTACGCAGGAGGAATCCATGGGGCAGGCTGATGAGCTGAACGATGGGCCGGCACGGCGGCGGGATTCGCTGGAGCTGACCCGGCGGACGTTCCTGGGTGGCACGGCGGCAGTGCTCTCGGCCGGGCCCGGCGTGCTGGCCAGGTCGCCGCTGCCCGCGCGGCTGCCGGAAGATGAGATCCGGGTGGTCCAGATCGGCATGCAAGGCCACTACGGGGACATCATGTCCGGTGTACCCAGGGTGGCGGGATGCCGGCTGGTGGGCGTCGCGCGGTCGTACGTGGGTGAGCCGTTCGAGAAGGTTCGAAAGCAGCCGGGCTGGTCCGAGTGGACCCGCGTGTTCGATGACTATCGCCGCATGTTGGATGAGACCCGCCCGCACGTGGTCAGCGTGTTCATGCCCTACGCGTGGAACGGTCGGGGGGCGCTGGAGGCGGCCAGGCGCGGGTGTCACGTGATCAGTGAGAAACCGCTGGCCGGCACGCTGGAGGAGCTTGGGAAGCTGCGCGCCGCCGCCGTTGATCAGGGGGTGGAGGTCACGGCCATGCTGGGCATGCGCCAGGCACCGGCGCTGATGGCGGCGCGGGAGGCGGTTCGTGCCGGGCGGGTGGGTGAGCCCCTGCTGATCACGGCGCAGAAGTCCTACCGCTGGGGCGATACCCGGCCGGAGTACTACAAGCGGCGCGAGAGCTACGGCGGCAGCATCCCGTGGGTCGCCATCCATGCCATCGACTACATCCGCTACGTGACCGGGCTGGAGTATGCCGGTGTGATGGGGCGGCAGGCGGTGAAGGTTCATCGGGACTACCCGGAGTGCGAGGATTGCGGGGCGCTGCTGTTCGAGATGTCCAACGGAGGGCAGTGCGTGTTGACCTTCGATTACCTGCGACCCAGGGAGGCGGACAGCCACGGGGACGACCGGCTGCGCGTGGCCGGCTCAAAGGGCATCGTGGAAGTTCGCTCCGCGGGCCGTTCGATCTGTGAGCTGGTCACGCACGAGGAGGCGGCCCACGAGCTCCCGAGGCCGGTGGGGGGTGACAACCTGTTCATGAACTTCATCGCCTCGCTGCGCGGCGGGGCCGAGATGATCGTGCCGACCGCGGATGCGTTCCGAGCCACCGAGGTGGCCCTCAAGGCCCGCGAGGCGGCCGACACCCGGCGAACCGTGGAGCTGTGAGCACCGCACCCCGGTCGGCCGTGAGCCGGGGAATTCGCCGCTACGCTTGACGCTTGCCCGGAGGCTTTTTATGGTACCGGCCTCATACGAGAAAGCGAGCGTGCAATGAATCTGGTTACCGGCTCGACCGGACTGCTTGGAAGTCACATCGTCGAGCAACTGCGACTGAGAAACCGCCCGGTGCGGGTGATTGTGCGGGCAGGCAGCGACCTCTCCTGGCTCAAGACCCAGGACGTGGAGATCGTCGAAGGCGACCTGGCCGACCGGGGGTCGCTGGAACGGGCCTGCCAGGGCATCCAGACGGTCTATCACGCGGCCGCGCGGGTGGGTGATTGGGGGCCGTGGGAGGAGTTTGTCCAGATCACCATCGAGGGCACCCGCAATCTCGCCCAGGCGGCGGCGGCGGCGGGCGTGGAGCGGTTCATCCACATCAGCTCAATCAGCGCCTACGGGCATCCCGACGGCGAGGGGCTGGTCATCGATGAGACTCACCCGCTGGGACAGAACCTGCACAAGTGGAGCTACTACTCGCGGGCCAAGGTGCAGGCGGAGTGGGATCTGTGGGCGATGCACGAGGCGGGCAAGCTCCGGCTCTCGGTGATTCGCCCGAGCTGGCTGTACGGCCCGCGCGATCGGGCCACGATCTTCCGGCTGGCGAAGATGCTGCGCGAAGGCAAGGCCAAGATCCTCGGCGACGGCGAGAACCGTCTCAACGTGGTGTACGCCGGGAACGTTGCGGAAGGTGCGATCCTGGCGGCGGATTCGGCGGAGGCGGTGGGCGAGGCGTACAACTGCTGCAATGACGGGGTGATGAAGCAGAAGGAGTGGATGAACCTGCTGGCGAGCACCATGGGGGCTCCGCCGGTGAAGAAGCATGTGCCCTACAAGGTGGCGTACGCGGTGGCGTTTCTGCTGGAGTGCATCGGTCACGCGTTCAAGCTGAAGAAGCCGCCGATGGTGACGCGGTACGCGGTGTGGCTGATGGGGCGGCGGTGCTTTTTCAGCGCGGAGCGGGCCCGGCGGGAGCTGAACTGGCAGTCCACCGTGTCCTACGATGAAGGGGTGAAGAAGACCATCGCGTGGCTGCGCGAGCAGGAGCGGGGTGGCAGGGCGTAAGGAGAGTGGTCACGACTTACGCGTGGCTGGAGCTGTGCGATTCCTCTGGCAACGAATGACTATATGACTGAAGACAGCCCCAAGCATTACGATGCAGGGAAGATCCTGAACGCACTGTTCCTTCGGGCAAGGGAACGGGACGAGTTCGAGTACATCTGCGCATTATCTGGACTTGACATGCTTTGCCACCGTGTCAATACCTTAGCTGAGACTTGGGCTCTGTTTCGAGATGTTGTTGGCCTGCTCTATGCCCCGTTGATCACAGAAACCAGATTACGGCTCTCACTCCTCCTGTACTGCCACTTGATCGAGGCGAAGCCCATTTATGCAATGCTGGACAACATGCTTTCGATTGCAGGCGGTGAACGGTGCGCCATGGATCCGTTTTTTGACTTGTGTCGACCAAAGAAGAAGGATGCTTTCGTGAAGGAGTTCATACCGCCTTCAGCGAAAACGGTGTTCAGGACACTTCTTGAGCACGCCCGAGCTGTCGACGAGCATGCCCTTGCCGAAATGCTGGAGTCCATTTTTGATGATGGGCTTCGCAATGCCTTCTTCCATGCTGATTACTGCATCCTTGGGGATCGAATCCAGTCGCGCCATTCCTGGTTTGAGGAGGATGGTGCTCGGAGGCAAAGTGTGGCATGCGAAGCAGTCTTTGAGAAGGTGCAGAGATCTTTTACCTTCTATCAAGCATTCGAATCCGTATACATTCAACACCGCTTGAGCTATCAGGAACCTAAGAAGATCCGAGGACGTTTCGGCCCGAATGACAGCTACAAGGACATCTACGTTTACGTTGATCCTAACGGAGGGGGGCTTGCTGGTATTGGCAGCACGCCGGAGGGGCCACCGCGAAGGGGAGCTGGGCAGCAGGCATAGCAGAGGGCGCGATGGAACTGTGTGCTTGAAGACCACCTGGCCTCCACCACCAACGCAATACTCGGGCGTCTAGCGCCGCAGTGTAGCGAGTTGCTTCATCCCATCTTTCCAGCCTCCATCATCGCCTCCACCTTCGATTTGATCGTCGCTTCGCTGCCCTTCACGCTGAGCACGTCGCACTCGGTCCCCAGGATGTGCGGATGTCCGCTGTCGCGCATGTGGGCGGCGAGTTCCTCGGTCATCCGCCGGACCTGATCCGCGGACAAGTCGCTGTCATTCCAGAACATTTTGGAGGGGAGGTTGCCGAACAACACGGTTGTTTTGGGCACGATGGCCGCGTCTTCCCACAGCTTGCGCGAGCTGCCCAGGCTCAGGATCACCGGGTCCAGCGTGCAGAAGCCCTCCAGCATGGGCGTGGTGATCTCACCGCAGCAGTGGAAGATCAGGTCGACGCCTTCCTCATCGAGCAGCGACTTCAGGATGCGGTTGGGGCGGAGCACGAAGCGATCGAAGATCTCGCTGCCCGCGTTCATCTGCTTGGGCGAGATATAGATCTGGTTGGCGGCCGGCTCGGCCACGAACACCGCCCGGGCGCCGGCGCGGATCTGGGCCCGGGCCGAGGCCAGGACGATTTCCAGGCCCATGGCCAGCAGCCGCTCGACGGTGCGCACGTCTTTGTCGTTGTCGCCGGACTTGCCGCTGCCGGCCATGTAGACGGGCACGATCGGGTCGCGGACCAGCTTGGTCATCAGCGAGAACGGGCCGATGACCATGCCCACGGGAATCATGTCGCCGCGCTCGGCGAGGTACTCCATGGCCTCGATGTGAGCCTGGAGGCGGGGGTTGGGCTTGAAGCGCGTCTCGTCAGCGGCCATCTCGAGCATCTGGTCGGTGGGCGGCTCGGAGAAGTGGTACTTGTCAATCAGGTCCGGGGCGATGCCGAGCAGTTCGAGCAGGGCGGTCTTCTCCAGGGTCAGGTCCATCAACCCGAAGGCCAGCGGGGTGTTGTAGTGCAAGGCGGCCTCTTCGAGGACCCTGCCGAGTTTCTGACCATCCCGCAGCACCGATGCCGGGTCGGGCTGCTCGTGAAGCAGGAGGTCGGTGCCGATGGGCATGCGCAGGCCTGACGCGGCCAGATCCAGGTACACTTGGCGTTCCATCATTGGTCCTCGTCTGCAGGTCGAATCAAAGGTGTCCGGTCCACGGGCGATGCCGGCCCGCTGGCGGCGGGGGGCTTCTCGAAGATGATGATATGCTGCCAGGGCAGCGTCTCCACCGTCTCGCGGTGACGCAGCCGATGCGGCTGCATTTCGCGGCGCACCTGTTCCTCGCTCATCTTGTGCAGCCGCTTGATGGGCACGTCGGGGTCTTCGAGGCGGAACTCGACGAAGGCCACCCGCCCGCCCGGGCGGAGGGCGTCGACGATCCGCTGCATCATCTCGTAGGGGAACTCGAACTCATGGTAGACGTCCACCAGCAGCACCAGGTCGATCGACGCGCGCGGCAGGGTGGGGTCGTCCTCCTTGCCGAGGATGAGGTCCACGTTGTCGATGCTTTGCTGCTTGAGCTTCTTATCGAGCAGGTCGAGCATCTCCTGCTGGATATCCACCGCCTTGACCCGGCCGGTTCTGCCCACCGCCTCCGCCAGGCGGGTGGTGAAGTAGCCGGTGCCGGCGCCGATGTCCGCGGCCACCTGGCCGGGGTTGAGCTTGAGCGCGGCCATCAGTCTGTCGGGTTGCTCCTCGCGGACGCGCTCGGGGCGTTCGAGCCAGGCGGCGCCGAGGTGGCCCATGACGTGGGCGATCTCGCGGCCCATGTAGAACTTGCCGATGCCGTCGCGGTCGTGGTCGTCGCGGTAGGTGTAGAGCGGCGCAGATGCCGGCGCGGAGGCGGCCGATCGCGTGGCCGGCGGCTTGTTCTCGTCCCTGGAATCGCCGGCCGACAGGTTTGCGGCCGGAGCTGTCGCCCAGGCAACCAGCGCAACGACCATCGGGAATCGTGAGATGCCGGGAGATCGGAGGGGTACGGATGGGCGCCGGAGCATGGTTCGCATGAACACCTCCCGGGAGGAAGGCGGATCGATACCGCCAGCGTATCGTAGCCGCGAAGGACCGTGGGCGTAAAGGTCGCGACTCCTACCCGATGATCATGGCAAGCAGCCGCCGGCCGAGTCGGGAACCGGCGTGGGCTTCGTCCATGAACCAGGCGATGGTCAGGATCTGGAAGTGGAAGGTCAGCAGCCAGCCGAGGGCGGCGGACAGGGAGCTGTTGACGAGTTGCAGGCGTTGGAGGCGACCGTAGAGCGGAGCAGCGGTGTCCCGCTGCCGCTTCCAGTACTGCGACCAGAGCCGCCAGACGGCCAGGCCGACGCCCTGCGAGCAGCCCCAGAGAATGTAGGAGAGATACGTCCCGTGCCAGAGCCCGCAGAAGGTGAAGGTGAGGGTGTAGTTGAGGAAGACGTGCCTGCGGTTACCGCCCAGGGGGATGTAGAGGTAATCGCGCAGCCAGGCGCCGAGGGTGATGTGCCAGCGGCGCCAGAAGTCGGCGATGCTGGTCGCCTTCCAGGGGTAATGGAAGTTCTCCGGCACGTCGAAGCCCATGGGCTTGCCGATGCAGACGACCAGGTCGAAATAACCGCTGATCA
>CAYVVX010000104.1:0-1759 GCA_964455315.1 uncultured Planctomycetales bacterium
CTGTCTGAAAGGGTGATTCGCGACCTGGCCCGCTCGTGGATGATCGGCTCAGAACTGCTGGTGTTGATCATCTGGGCTGCCCCCACGCTGGTCGGGCTCCTGTTCTACTTCATCCGGATTCACCGCGCCACGGCCGCCGCCCGCTACGCCAACCGCTGAGCCCTGCGTTGAAGCCTGACATGACGTTTGGGCGGAATGATCGCGGGGAAGAACCGAAAACCGGACATCCGATAAAAAAAGGCCTGGTCGCAAGGGAACGGGCAAGGGGGGGATTGCCCATCCGTGTGGGGTGCGACCAGGCGATGATCTGATAACCCGGGAGAGCGGCTGCCCACCCTCCGAGGATTTGAGTTAGGCTCCTCCAGCCAGCTTTCATTATGTCGCGTCCACGCGGAGTGTCAAGGATTTATTCGCGTCTTCTGCGGAAAACTTCACGGCCCGGTTCGCGGACCATGCGGTCACCGACCTCACTTCCAGCGAATGAGACGCTTCTCCCTTCACTCCCACGATCGACCTCGGCCTCCAGACGATGAAGGCGACGGGAAAGCATCAACCGAGCGACCAATGCGGCCGGACCTCCCGGCCCGCTTCCACCACGGCATCGGGCTCCGGGCGGTACCCCGCCGACGGCGGGCATGGGCGGTACCGATCCGCACGGATCTGCCGGGGCTCCACCGGTCTGTGCGTCCAAAGGGCTGGATTTAGCGAGAAATGAACAGGAACGTTCAATGCTCCGTGGATCGGCGGCCCCCGGGGACGGCTCCCGAGTCGCCCGCTTCCCGGGACCGCCCGGCGTTCAGGGAACCGATTGGGCTTCACCCGGGCCCTGGCCGCGGACGGAAATACCGGACCCGGAGCGCCAATTGAGCGGTTTTCTCTTGACTCTGCCGATGAATTGTGTAGCTTGAAAGACAGCGGAGTCGGTTCTTGGACGCCACCAGCCGGGCCGCATATCGGTCGGGACTGCGCCCCGAAGCGTATATGTTCAGAACAAACAGAATAAACACGGCGGAGCCGATTCTTCAACCCGTCCGCCGGATGTGTCGGACCGACCGCAACGAACAACGGTGAATGGAACGAGGCCTGAATCCGGCCGTGCCGTGAAGCCCGCGGCACCATGCACGAGGAACCTTCAATGCGCACCGCTGGAATTGCTCTGCTCGCGTCCGCGGGCCTGCTCGCGGCGGAGAGTGCCACCGCCCAGAACTGGGACCCCAACAAGGTCTATTTCGCCGGTTCGCCCGGATCGCCCAGCGCGTTCCGCTACACGGACGCCAACGGGCCGTTCCCCGGCTGGCTGCTCAACGACACCGCCGGCACCATCATCCACCAGGCCCCCAACGCCAACGCCGGCGGCATCGGCGGGCTGGAAGCCAGCTTCTTCCGCGTCGTCAGCGGCAAACAGAAGCACCTGACCAGCAACTGGCCCGCGCTGAACGGCGCCGCCGCCACCAGGACCGGCCTGCTCTGGCGGCTCTACATCCCCTCCTCGCCGGTCGTCGACAAGATGCCCTCCATCCAGATCCGCACCCACGGGGAGCGTCACCATCTGGACTTCGCCCCCGATGCCGGCAAGGGCGGCGTCAATCCGCTTCCCGGCTGGGTCGCGGTGGAGAATGTCAACATCACCGGCGGCGGGCGGTTGAAACTGGATGCCGGCGGAGAACGCTACCTGCCCATGTCCATGGACGCCTGGCATACCATCCGCATGGAGATCACCGGTCCCACCGGCCAGTTCTCGGCCTGGATCGACGAGGAG
>CAYVVX010000104.1:1769-11440 GCA_964455315.1 uncultured Planctomycetales bacterium
TCAGCGATGTGAAGCGGGTCACCTGTGTCGCGACCAAGGACGGCAGCGGCGACTACATCGAGATCGGCGTCCGCAGCACACTCAGCGGGAGCACCCAGTACTGGACCAACTACCTCGCCTGGGGACAGGACACCGGTGTTGTCGATCAGATCGGACCCTTCCTCTCCCCCAACCTCCAGGTCGAGATCTGCGACAACGGTATCGATGACGACAGCGACGGGCTGGCCGACTGCGCCGACCCCGGCTGCGAGTGCAACCTCCCTCCGGAGGACAACGCCATCGCCTGCACCAACGGTGCGGACGACGACGGCGACGGGCTCTATGACTGCGAGGATCCGGACTGCACCGGCGTCGCCACCGAGCAGTCAGGTGCCGACTGCTTCGACGCCATCGACAACGACTGCGACGGGCTGATCGACTGCGACGACCCTGACTGCGGCGACAACCTCGCCTGCGGACCCAACGAGCCTCAGTACGTGGTCACCTCCGTCCGCCAGCTCGGCAACTGGCAGAACTCCTGCAACCCGGTCTGCGGCTCGGTCCTCTTCTTCAGCGCCTACGACGAGGACGGCAACCCCCTCGACGGTGTCAACATCACCGATCCGGTCAACAACGTCACCGTCACCACCCACAAGGATCCGGGACAGGGTGCCGACGGGCAATCCGGGCACGCCCGCCACGATCCGTTCAATGGCCTCAAGCGCGGCGTCTATCGATTCCACGTCAGCGGCGATTCCCAGACCAGCCAGATCGCCAGCAAGGTCACCCCGCTGCTGTACACCAGTCTGCCGCCCAATTACGAGCGCTCCTCCTGGCAGATCGAGTTCATGCGCAAGAGCAAAAGGTCCAATCCCGCCACCTTCAGTCCCTTGAGCCGCGTCTACGAATTCAACGGCGTGGACATGAACGTGCCGCCCGGGCCCAACACCACCCTGGCCGATGATTTCTCCTACCTCGGCGGAGGCACCGGCCCTTCAGCACCGTCCTTCGTTCAGACTTTCACCGCCAACACCGATCGCATCGTCAGCGCCCGCATGGAGCTGAGCGTCGGCTTCCTGGCCACCTTCCGGTACGCCGCCTCGATCCATCCGCTGATCAACGATCCGCCGGTGAGCCTGGCCGATCTCGGGCCCCAGATCGGCCCCACCCGCATGGGCCCCAACAACATGATCGACTCGGAATGGTGGACCCAGATGCTGCTCTGGCCGGTGGACGGGCCCGACAGCGTGCCGGTCACCCGCGGGCAGAGGTACGCCATCCGCATCACCCGCATCGACAATCCCAGCCTGGAGATCAACGCCTTCCGTACCAACAGCGACTGGTACTCCGGGGGAACGCTGTTCCGGCAGGGCGCCGCCGGCAGCCTGGTGCCCGACTTCGGCTTCGACGTGACCGGATACATCGTCGGCGCCTCGCTCAGCGCCTGCACCAGCCCCGACCCGGTCTTCGACGTCACCGGCCCGCAGGCCGGGCCGGACGGCCACGTCGACGGGCTCGACTTCAACGCTTTCCGCAACTGTGCCACCGGTCCGGCCCCGGCTCAGGCGGCGTTCGACGCGCTGCCCGATCCGTGCCGCTGCATGGACCGCAACGGCGATCAGGCCATCGACGGCGAGGACTTCGCCGCGTTCCAGCGGTGTTTCACCGGCACGGTCCTGCCCGTGGATCCGGCCTGCGACGACTGATCGCCCGACGGGGCCGAACCCTTCGGCCCCTATGCCGTCGACAAGGCATTCAGCCGGTGACCCGGCCCCACGAGCGGGCCGGGCCCCGGCTGACTTCATTCCGGCCGGGTTGCTCCCGCCGGTCCCCCCTCTGCGCGAACAACGAAAGGTGACGACCGGCTCCGCGCCGATCGTCACCCGGTTCGTCCTCTGACTCGCATGGCTCCATCCGTGGCGGTCTGGCTCAGGCAGCCCCCCGTTTCTCAGAACAGCGGATAGCCGTAGTCGGGGGAATCCCAGCTCGGCGAATCCCAGTCGGGCGAATCCCACGACGGATCACCGAAGAGGTCGCCGAAAGGATTCTCTTCCGAGATCGGCCCCAGCACCTCGTCGAGCCCCTCGATCTTCACCGAACACCCGCTGCCCTGGTACATCGTGCCCGCGATCATGCTCAGACCCACCAGGACACCCTTCACGGCCTTGCTTGCTGACTTGAGGTTCATGACTGTCCTTCCTTCTCGTTCTCGCGTTATCGTTCCCAGACGCGACCTTCGCATCTGATGCGGGAGTCTTCGGGGCGGCCGCGAGAACCTTTCACGGAAAAACTGGGGGGCATTTCGCCGGCAGGGCATTGGAAAACACCCTGGGCATCGCTATTCTGGTAATCAGCGGGCTTCACCCAATGCGGAGAGGTGGAGCGCCGCGGGGTTTTCCTGCTTCATTGCCGCCCTCACGCCCCTGGCGGAGTGCCCGAGGACCCTTGCCAGCCCCCGCTGAACGCCGTCAGGAACCCGGAGACGCCCATGCACACCATGCGACTGCACGCGACCGCCGGACTCGTCGCCCTGCTCTTCGCCGCCCCGGTCATGGCCGCCAGCAAAGTCCAGGGCCGGCTCTTATCGGACGGTCTGACCGGCAGGACCGCGCCTCCTAAAGGCTGGATAGACCAGAAGATCTACGTGGGCCAGCTCAACGTGGGCTCCGGCGGCGCGGGGGTGAACACCTACTCCTCTCCGCCCGGCTGGTACTCGGTCGCCGGCCCGGGCGGCGGCACCTACCCCGCCGGCACCTACGCCCTGTTCAGCCTGAACTTTGACGCTGCCGTGGCCTTCAGCATCAACCCCAACCTCGTCCTCCCCGGCGGCTCGGTCGTCGTGGACCCCGTGCACCTGAACTGCCCGGCCCACTACTCGGTCATGTACGACGCCGCCTGGACCGAATGGGCCGCAGAACCCTGGATCTGGGGCAGCGACTTCTACCAGACCTTCACCGCCACCAGCGGGCACATCACCCGCATCGCCACCAAGCTGGCCGGAAAGTCCGGCGACCACCAGCGGCTCTACCTCAACCATGCCATTTATCAGACCAACGCCGGCCCGCCCTCCGGCTGGACCCAGATCGGGGCCACCAAGACCGTGTTGTACTCCGAAGGCACCGACCCCATCATCCACATCTTCCACGTGCCCTACCGCAGCAGCGACATGAACCTGATCACCGGCAACACCTACGCCGTCCGTTTCTGGCGCGGCGCCGGCTCCGGTTCCAGCACCTTCGCCCTGGTCGCCCGCCCCGACACCGGCAACGGCTACGCCAACGGCCACCTCTGGGTGGGCAACACCCCGCGCACCGACCTGGACGCCTACGCCTACGTCAGCGGCGGACAGCCCGGCACCGTGGTCAATCACGCCCCGGTCGGCGATCTGGCCTTCAACACCCTCGTCGGCAGCAGCAACCGCTACGGCCAGACCTTCGTGGCCAGCGGATCGCAGCTCGCCGGCGCGGACATCGTCTACGCCACCGGCGATCCCACCCCGCCGTCCCTGCCCATCACCTTCCAGTGCTACGACAGTGTCGGCGGCAATGCCCTCGGCCCGGCCAAGACCTGCTACGGAATCCCGGGCTTCTACCAGGGCCGCGCTGCCGTGGCCTGGTCCGAGGGACAGGTGCCTCTTGTGACTGGTAACACCTATTACCTGGAGTGGACCTCCCCGGGCTTCAATACCTGGAAGACCAACGAGAACCTGCCCGGCCAGGCCTACATCAACCGCGTGGCCCAGCCCGGCATCGACCTCATGATGTCCATCGCCGAGTACGACGGCCCGCCCCCCGCGCCGCCGGTGGCCGACTTTTCCGCCACCCCGCTGATCGGGGCCATCCCGCTCACCGTCGAGTTCACCGACCTGTCCACCGGGCTGGTGGTCGAACGCGACTGGACCTTCGGAGACGGCGGCACCGCCACCACCGCCAACCCGGTGCATCAATACACCGTGCCCGGCACCTACACCGTCTCCCTCACGGTCGCCAACGGCGGCGGCACCGACACCGAGACCCGCACCGGCTACATCGTGGTCCGCAAGCGGGTCGGCGACTTCGACCACGACAACGACGTGGACATCACCGATTTCGCCCACATGCAGCTTTGCCAGACCGGCTCGGGAATCGATTCTGTCAGCCCCGACTGCCTCGACGCCAAACTCGACGGCGATGGCGACGTGGACGGGGCGGACGTCGCCATCATGCGCGGCTGCATGAGCGGCGAGGGGGTGCCCTTCAACCCGGGTTGCCGGCCCTGATGGCGTACCTCCATGACCCTTGTGCCGCGGGCTGCTGACACAGGTTGGAAATCCGCTGGAACCCTCGTGCGGTGGCATGGTGTTCTGGTATAATTCATCCAGTTGTCGGTTGGGGCGGCCCCATCACGGCGTCGTTCCTCTCGACATGTCACCAGGCGGAGCAAGGGGTTCGAGGACAGACGTGCTTCATTACCCCCCCAGGGCTTAACTGGAGAACTTTGCATGCCCGCGCGGCGGCTCATCTCATCGGGTCGGCGACCACAATCCGGCAGCGCGCCTGAGACACTCCCGCCGGGCGGCTTCACGCTCATCGAAGTGCTCGTCGTGGTCGCCATCATTGCCCTGCTGGTCGCCATCCTCCTGCCTTCCCTGGCCGCCGCCCGCAACCAGGCCCAGAACGCCGTCTGCGCCAGCAACCAGCGCCAGGCCATGAGCGGCGTCCTGCTGGCCATGGCCGAGGCCCAGATGCGCAAGGAGCGCTGGCAGCTCAACTTCGGCTGGGCGGTGGACTCCTACAAGCGCAATGGAACCACGCCCGGGATCTTCACCTGCCCCGCGGACCCTGATCCCAAGCCGATCCCAGCGGTATACGACCATCAGTTCGCCAACGGCGTGTTCAGGGGCATCAGCTCCGGCGCGTCGGTGTTCAATCGCGTCAAGCGCGACAGCGGCGGCTGGATCGTCGACCTGCAGGACCAGGTCGACGCCAACAGCCTGGGCGGCGACGCCTACTACGAACCGACCGGCGACTGCCTGGTGGAGTTCAAGGCTGGCATCGGGCAGTACACCACCCGGGCCATCGTCTGGCGTGACGTCACCGGCTGGCAGCACGATGGCTATTCCTACAAGGGCGAGCCGCTCTGGACCAACACCGCCTCCAACGGCTTCATTACCGTCCCGCTCCTGTGGATGAGCTATGGTGCCAACGCCAGCTCCGGGCTGACCAACGTCAAGGGAGCTCCCATCGTGATCGCCGAAGCCGGCAAGCTCGGCGTGTTCCCGGAGGACTTTGGCACCACCAGCCAGGGCGCCCACACCCGTGACAACCTCGCCAAGGTGCTTCGCCTCCGCCACGGCGGACGCATCAACGTCCGCGGCATCGGCGGCAAGGGATCCGACTTCACCAAACAGTTCCACCAGCCCACCACCCACGCAGACGGCGCCTATGAGCCCCGCACCAAGGCCAACGCCGCCTTCCTCGACGGCCACGTCGAAAGCCTGGGCTACCATCAGATGTTCACCCTCAACGCCGGCAACCCCGACTTCTTCCCGGAGATCAAGCGCACCGTCTGGCTCGGCACCCGCAAGGGCACCCACCAGGGCTACTGAGCCCTCGCTGTCTGATCAGGAGTGGCGCAGGACCCCAGAGAGCCGCGGGTTCGCCGCCGCGAATCTCGCCTTGAGCGGACTTCAGTCCCGCGCGGGGCACGCGAACGCGACGCCGCATCTTTTGCGTGCTGCCCATTGAAGCTTCAGCCCCTGTGCGCACCGACACCCCCAGCGGGTGGCACGGTCTGATCTACTCATCAGGTCGTGGTGATCACAACCACGGTTCAGTCGGCGACACCGGCGACCGTCGCTCATACAACACGCATCCAGATTTGACCCCGCCTCCGGCGCATTGGATAATCAATCACTGCTGAGTGCCCGAGCGCTGCCCAGGCCGCGCTCAACATACTGCCACCTGGAGGCGAAGCCTTGAAACGCACTTCCTCTCGACGTGATTTCCTCAAACACTCCGCCGCCATCGGCACCGGCCTCTTCGCCGGCGGGCTCCGGGCCCGCGGACAGTCGCCGGCCGGCTCCGACCCCAGGCCGTCGAAGGACAAGCTTCGCCTGGCCCTGATCGGCGTCGGCGGCCAGGGGCAGTTCAGCTTCAACAACCTGCTCAGCGAGGAATTCGTCGCCCTCTGCGACGTGGACGAGGCCCACAACAACGACCGCAACCAGCCCATCAAGGCGGCCCGCGAGAAGTTCCCCAAGGCCTTCTTCACTACCGACTTCCGCCGCCTGGCCGACCGCAAGGACATCGACGCCTTCGTGATCGCCACCCCCGACCACACCCACGCCCTGGCCACCATGATGGCCATCCAGTGCGGCAAGCACGTTTATTGCGAGAAGCCGCTGACCCACACGGTCAGCGAGTGCCGCGCCGTCACCGAGGCCGCCCGCAAGGCCGGCGTGGTCACCCAGATGGGCACCCAGATTCACTCCCGCCCGAACTACCGCCGCGTCGTCGAGCTGGTCCAGTCCGGCGCCATCGGCAAGGTGCTCGAGTCCCACGTCTGGTGCGACCGCCAGTGGGGCGGGCAGGATCTGCCCACCGAGTATCCCCCCGTGCCCGAGGGGCTGGCCTACGACCTGTGGCTTGGACCCGCCCCCTACCGCCGCTACAGCCCCATGTGGACGCCCGAGCAGTGGCGAAGCTGGTGGGACTTCGGCGGCGGCACCCTGGCCGACATGGCCTGCCACCACATGGACCTGAGCTTCTGGGCCCTGGGCCTCAAGGCCCCCTCGACCATCGAAGCCGAAGGCCCGCCGGTCCATCCGGACAGTTGTCCGCCGTGGCTGATCGTCCGCTACACCTACGAGGCCAAGGGCTCACAGCCGGCGGTCAAGCTCACCTGGTACCACGGCGGCAAGCGCCCGCCGCATTTCGAGCGGCACGAGCTGCCCAAGTGGAGCGACGACGGCACCCTCTTCGTCGGCGAAAAGGGCATGATCCTCGCCAACTACGACCGCCACGCCCTGCTCCCCGAGGAGAAGTTTAAGGACTTCCAGCCCCCCAGGCCGTTCATCCCCGACTCCATCGGCCACCACAAGGAATGGACCGAGGCCATCCGGGGCCACGGCAAAACCCTGTGCAATTTCGACTATGCCGGCGCACTCACCGAGGCCGTCCTGCTCGGCAACGTCGCCTACCGCACCGGCAAGCAACTGGAGTGGGACCCCGCCAGACTCAAAGCCGTCAACGCCCCGGAGGCTGACAAGTACCTCCAGCACCACTACCGGGAGGGGTGGAGCCTGACCTGACCGCGAACAGTCCGATGAGTGGGTGTGGCACCGGCATTTCACCAGTGTGAGTTCGAGAACCTATCCGAACCGCTTCATATCCTTCAACCGGAACAGCGTCTCCCCCGCCTTGGGCACGCAGAGGACGCCTTCCGACTCGTGTCCCGCGTACTCCTCCACGCGAACACTGGCCGGGTCCATGTAGCCCAGGTTGATCCGCCTGCACCGCTCCTCGGGAATCCCCGTCGCCAGGACCACGTTCACCCGCGGCTCCTCGCGGTCATTGTCGCAACGGCCGACACCCTTCACGTGCGTGCTGTGGGCCACCACCCCCCAGGGGAAGCCGCTGTACCGATCCCATTGCCGCACGAAGAAGTCACGCACGTGATAGCCGATCTCGTCCAATACCCGCCCGTGCGTGTACGACACCTCGGTGATGTGCGGAGCGTAAATGATCAGCGTGCCGCCGTCGGCCACCACCGGCTCGAGCTTGTACATGCACTTGCCCGCCGTCCAGATGTCGTCGTACATCGGCGGCGAGCAGGACAGCACGGTGTGATACGGCTCCTCGCGAACGATGATGTGAAGCTGCGCCGAGAGCTTCGTCGCCGCCGCCCACGCTTCGCGCACCTCGCCGCCGAAGCAGCCGCGCACCGTCCGCCCCTCGACCACGTACGCCAGCAGGCTCCGCTCCACCGGCACCAGGTCGGCCGCCGCCTCGATGCACGCCCGCACCGGGTTGAACGCGGCACCGTTGATCACCGGATTGGTGCTCAACGCCCCCAGCCAGTGGGTAAAATCGATGATCTGCTTCGCGCCGATGCCGGGAAACAGATACTTGTGCCCGCCGGAGAAACCCACCACCTCGTGCGGAAACACCGGTCCGCAGATCACCAGGTGATCGTAGTCGAACACCCGGGCGTTGATCTCGACCGGCACCTCCATGCGCACCCGACCGCTGGACAACTCGCCGACCCGATCGACCGTCAGCGTCCCCACCCGCCGCAACCCGTTGGGATCGGCGTAGTCGTGGTTGAACACGTTTACGCCCGGGTACGCCGCCGCCCGCTGCTCCGTGGTCATGCCGGTCAGCTTCGCGATGGCCGCGTCCGATTCCGGCTGGTGTGTCCCCAGCGCGATGAGGAAATCGAGCTTCGCGGCTGTGCCGTGCAGCGCATCGCAGATCAGCCGGAAGAACAGGTCGGTCGGCCCGCTGCGGCTGTGATCGGGAATGATCGCCAGCACGCGCTTGCCCTTGAGCGGCGCATCGCCGAGCGTGCCTTCGATCAACGGCCGAAGCTCGACCTCGCCGAGATCCGAAGTGGGTGAGCCGGTCCGGTGAATCATCGCTGGTTTCCTTTTCCTCGCGTCGACGACGGGACCGGCATGCCGCCGGTAGCCTGGGACAAAGCCGCCGCCCGCACAAAGTCGGACACGCCGCGGAAGCCCTGCCGCCGGGCGGATTCCTCGACCAGCAGCTTCTCTTCGAGCGAAAGTCGAATGTTCACCTGCGTCTGCCGCGCCCCCTGCCGCAGCGGCACCGGCGGGCGCTGGCCCGCTTCCAGCATGGTCGCGACCGCCGCAGTCATCGCCTCGCGGGTGGCGGCCACACACGCATCCGCGGTCGCCCCGTCGGCCATAACGTACGGCAACTCGATGGAGCGTCCTAGAAAGCCCAGCCCCTCCTCCGGTTCCAGGATCAGCCGGTAGGAACCGGCGATCTTTGCAGCCTGCTTCACAACGGCCGGCTCGAACGGTCGGTCGATGGGACCACTAGTCTTCCGCTTCCTTGTCGAGGATTTGACGGATCCTGCGGACATAGCCGAACTTCACCTTTCCCCGATGGACGGGAATGGACAACAGCGACACGCCGGGCTTGCTGAAGATGTGGTGCGAACCGCTCACGCGGTCCAGCGACCAGCCGTTCCGCTCCAGCAGCGCCTTCACCTCGGCGAAACGCACCTCGCTCGGCACGTCGATCTCCCCTTGAGTATAGCTTACGCTATACTGAAGTGCCACCCCCCTCACCCCGCGACCTGCACGTCCTCGGGCAGCTCGATCAGCTCCGCCAGCCGGTTCATCTCCTGCCGCCAGGCCCAGTCACTGAACTTTTCGCCGCCGCTCCGCTCCGCCAGGTACGCCCGCATGACCCGCTCGATGGCCAGGTGAACCAGCTCCGCCGGCACCTTGATCTTCTTGTCTTCCCGGTTGCACACGAACCGCCCGAACTCGGCGTCGAAGTTCGACGTGCTGACCGCGACCGTCTCGAGCGCTTCGGCCGAGGGAATCAGCACCGTCAGCAACCCCGTGCGGTGGTTGTTGTCGATGCCTTCCATCTGGACGTTGTTGCCGAGGCGGCTCTGCCCGTTCATCTTGCTCTCGAGCGAGTCCTGCGAGTTGAAGAACTCCGAGTGCGGCCGGC
>CAYVVX010000105.1:0-4605 GCA_964455315.1 uncultured Planctomycetales bacterium
TGATGTTGCCGTTGTAGACGTTCATCATGTCGGGCGACTCGACATAGGAATGCTGGAGGTACTTGTTCTCGGGGT
The DNA here is from genome assembly GCA_964455315.1 of uncultured Planctomycetales bacterium. GTDB lineage: Bacteria > Planctomycetota > Phycisphaerae > UBA1845 > PWPN01 > CAYVVX01. The sequence goes on from CAYVVX010000105.1 coordinate 76, forward strand.
CGAGGGGGTGGTCGATCTTGAATGAGCCGCCGCCCTTGCTGAGCGTGCCGGTGACATTGACGTCGCCGGCGAACCATCCGGCCCAGTTGGTGGTGCCGTTCACGGCGTAGCCGAAGATGCCGTAATTGGTTGTGGCGGCGGTGAGGGCGGCGCCGTAGACGCCGGTTCGCGAACCGGGGCCCGCGCCGACGGCCTGGCCGTACACGCCGCGCCAGCCTCCCGAGCCGCTGACGCCGACGCCATCGCCCGCGGTATCATCGTTGTCGCCGAATATGGCGGCGGTGTCGCTGCCGGAGTGGGTCTGGGCGGCGTAGATGGCATAACCCCCGCTGTTCGAGCTGGAATTGAGCACCGCCAGCGCCGCGTCGTCGCCGTCCGGATTGGTGGCGCTGACCCGCATGGCCGGCCCGTCGGTGTCGGCTTGGACGTCGACGGCCGGCGATATGGACGTGCTGTTGGTCAGGGTGAGCTTGGCAAGGTTGGATATGCCGCCGTCAACCGTCACGTCGATGGGCTGGGCGTTGCCGCTGGCGTCGATGTTGAGCGCCGGAATCTGATCGTCGGTGGCGTGGGTGATACGGATGCCTTCGGCAAAGCTTGAGGCATTGACATCGAGCGCGGCGCCGCTGATGGCGGTGACCTCGATGCCGTCGCCGCCATTCGCGACCACGTCGAGCTGCGCGTCGGGCGTGCTGTCGTTGATGCCTACCCGGCCGTTGCTGCGATTGACGAACAGCCACTGGCCGCCACAGTAGAGGATCCATTGGTTGGAGACGCCGTTATAGAAATGGTAGGCATCGACCACGCCATTGGTGGAGTATCCGTAGAAGGGCTTGCCCTGGTCTCCGTCGGTCCGGATGTACATGCCGCCGAACTGGTTCGTGCCGGCGGTGGAGTTGACCCCGAAGACCTCCTCGTTGCTCACCGTATCGTCACGGCCGACGAGCACACGGCCATCGTGGGTGATGCGCATGCGTTCGGGGCGGTCATTGGGTGAGTTCGGTTCCAGGGTTCGGAAGATCATGTCAGCCTTTGTGCTGCTGACCGTGGGATCCACCCAGACACAGTCGATCTGGCCAAGATCAGCCAGACTGAAGTTGTTGGTCTGCGAGCGCCAGGAGATGCGGCTGCCCATGCCGGGCTGCGCCGGGCTGTTGGATGAGGTGCTGACGGAGAGCACTTCCGAGACGGCATTGTTGGGCCCCCCGGCTCTGCGGAAGAGCCCGGCGCGCTGATTCACGGAGAGAACCTCCAGCTTGCTGGTCGAGGTGGCGGATGCGCCGATGGCGACGTTCTCGTTGTCGTCCACGAAGATACCGCGGGTCTGGATCGCGTAGGGCACGGGGGTGAGCCGCTGGCGGGGGGTGAGCGGTGTGAAGCCACCGACCCCGGCGGGCGAGCGAACGGAAATGGCCAGCCAGCGGTCCGCGTTGGAAAAGACCTCGGCACCGAAGTCGAGCTCGACCGCGAACAGCCCGTCTGTAACGGGGACGTTGTTGACCGTGACGGTGTCCAGAGATACTGCGCCTCCGGCGCTTGTATATAAGGAGAATTCGAAATCCGCGGTGCCATTGATGGCGGTGCCGTTCAGCTCGACACGCCCCTGGTAGGTGAAGGCGGTCGAGACCGCGGCCCGGGCGGCGATCGCGGGCAGGAGGGCGACGATCAGTGCGCAGCCAGCGAATCGAGCGTAAGTTGTTCTTGCCATTCCAAACCTCCGTTTTCTTCACAAAACAGAAACGAGCAACCGTGGGCGCCGTCAGCACGGCGCGGATTCGGTCGAAAAGAGCATCATTGCGAAAACTGCGCTTCGGGCGGTTCAGTCTGCAGGACCCGGCCTAAGGAGATCATCATACCGGCTCGAAACGGGCAGGGAAAGAGAAAAGCTGTTCAGCAAACGGCGATTCCGGCGATTCCTCATAGTTTCTATTCAGGTCAATTAGAATCGATATGTTCTATTTGAGGGGGCGACCGGGGGCGCCTTGCGGAAAACGGCGAACCCCGGCCTGCCCCGGGACACCTGGCAGGTCAATAATGGATTTGGAGCCTGGAGACGCGTGCGATGCCCGTCGGTGAACGACAGGTCGGCAGCTGGCGGCGGATTGTTCTCCTGATCGTCGCCGGAATCGGAGCAGGGCATTTCCTCCTCGGGCTGCTCCTCTGTATCCGGTTCTTGGTCGCGATTCCGGGAGCCGGGCGACCCCTGACGGTCTTCTCGCTTCCATATCTGGGCCTCTTCGCAGCATTCGCCTGGGCATTCGCGGGCGCGGCCCGAGGGCGGATGCGCGCATCCACGTGGATTCTCCTGATCGCAGTGGGGTGCTCCGCGGCGTTGTGCGCGTATGACCTGTCACACGGGGAGCGGGCCCAGATCATGGGCGGGGGCGTGGGGCACACCTACCTCTACTGGTGGTGGTACTACGAGCCGTATTGGCACGGGTACAGGCCGGGGAACGTGTGACCGGGGCGAACAGGATCATCCGTCGCGACGTGGGTTCGGTTTCGGCCGCCGGGGGCCGGACGCCGGCTGGACATATCGGTCGGGGTCTCACCGGCCTGATCCGCCGGGGGCGGCGTGGTGCGGCTTCCGCTCACCGCACTTCGGGCATACCTCGCCCTCGTCGCCGGTCAGGTCGCGGGCGCAGCGGGTGCAGCGGTTATGTTGGATGAGCCACAGGCGCTCGCGTTCGCGCCGGCGCCTGTTCCGGCCGACTTTGGCGAACTCATGCAGGGTCCAGGCCCCGGCCAGGGCGATGAGCAGCATCATGTGGCATGGCGGCAGGTCGGCTTCGGGTGGAAGGATCTGCGGCCAGGTGGCCAGCCACAGGGCGAACGTCACGGCGAGGGCGACCCAACGCATGGGGTGGGATTGTACCGGGTCGCGGCGATCTCCGGCAGGAATGGGTGGTCGGCTCGCGGCCCGCCGGCGGGTCGATTGACAGCCTCCATAAGCCGGACTATTATTGCCTTTTCCGTTCCGCCGAAGGGGCGTCGCGCGCCCGTGGCGGAGAGCTAAGTCTATGGCAGAAGTGATTTTACAGAACATCTCGAAGGTTTACCCCGGCAACGTCCGGGCGGTGGACAATGTCTCCCTGGAGATTCATGACAAGGAGTTCATCGTCCTGGTGGGGCCTTCGGGGTGCGGCAAGAGCACGACGCTGCGGATGGTCGCGGGGCTGGAGGAGATCTCCGGCGGGCGGATCCTGATCGGTGACCGGGTGGTCAACGACGTGCCGCCGAAGGATCGCGACATCGCCATGGTGTTTCAGAACTACGCCCTGTACCCGCATATGACGGTGTACAAGAACATGGCCTTCGGGTTGAAGCTGCGCAAGGTGCCCAAGGCCGAGATCGACCAGAAGGTGCGGGCGGCGGCGAAGATGCTGGGCATTGAGAACCTGCTGGAGCGCAAGCCGAAGGCGCTGTCCGGCGGTCAGCGGCAGCGGGTGGCGGTGGGCCGGGCCATCGTGCGGACGCCGAAGGCGTTCCTGTTCGATGAGCCGCTTTCGAACCTGGACGCCAAGCTGCGGGTGGAGATGCGGGCGGAGCTCAAGAAGCTGCACCGGCGTCTGGCCACCACGACGATTTACGTCACCCACGACCAGGAAGAAGCGATGACCCTGGGCGACCGGGTGGTGGTGATGAAGGACGGCGTGATTCATCAGGTGGCCGGCCCGCTGGAGGTGTACGACAACCCGGTGAACCGCTTCGTGGCCGGGTTCGTGGGCACGCCGCCGATGAACTTCCTGCAGGGCCGGCTGGCCCGGGTGGACGGCGCAGTGTTCTTCGACGAGGGATCGGGAAAGCTGCGGCTTCCGCAACGACTGCAGAAGCCGCTGACCGGGCGGGACGGCCAGGCCATGGTGCTGGGCGTTCGACCGGAAGCGATGTCCCACAAGGCGGACGCGAGTTCGCCGGACGGGGGCAATATGCTGGAAGTGAGTGTGAGCGTGGTCGAGCCGCTGGGCGACAAGATGGACGTCTACGTCCACACGACAGCGCACGACCACCTGGTGTGCCGCGTGCCGGCCGATCGGGCTTTGAAGGACGGCATGCGGCTGCCCATGTATCTGAATATGGAACAGGTACACGTTTTCGAGCCAGGAGATGAGGGAGTGAACGTCGGACTGGCCGGTGCCGGAGATCAAGTCAGTGCTGCATGACCGATGCCAGCACTGGTTTGCCTCATGCGCTTGGGCCCGGCGGATTTCGATCCGCGGGGCGAGGCGCGCGGTCCCGGTTGCGGAGGGGAGGGCGAGGATGTTCTGACGTCCCGACCACCCCCTGTGTCCGGTAAGGCCGGTCTGCGATGGATTCAGACCGGCGGCTCGAAGAGTGGGTCATGGAAGATGTCCCACTTTTTTGTTTATCAGGCGAGCAGAGGTAACGCGAGCATGAATGCAGAGCTGGTCCGAATCGTGGACAGCATTTCCAGGGACAAGAACTTGGACAAGGAAGCGGTCTACTTCGACCTCGAGCAGGCGATGGTATCCGCTGTGCGCTAGCAGTACGGGCAGCTCGACGAAGTGG
>CAYVVX010000105.1:4615-4893 GCA_964455315.1 uncultured Planctomycetales bacterium
CCTGACCGGGGACATCTTCGCGGAGCGTAACGGAGAAGCCCTGGACATGAAGGTGCTGGGGCGGATCGCCGCGCAGACGGCCAAGCAGGTGATGATGCAGAAGCTTCGCGAGCAGGAGCGGGGCAGCATCTTCGAGGAGTTCTCCGAGCGCAAGGGCACGGTGGTCACCGGGACGGTGGCCAGGTTCGAGGGCGGGGCCCTGGTGGTGAACCTGGGGCGGGCGGAAGGATTCCTGCCCCGGAGCGAGCAGATCCCCGGCGAGACGCATCATCCCGGCG
>CAYVVX010000105.1:4903-11416 GCA_964455315.1 uncultured Planctomycetales bacterium
CATCCGGGCGAGCGTATCCGCTGCCTGATCCTGGATGTTCGCGAGGCGCCGCACCAGGTCAAGATCGTGCTCAGCCGATCCCATCCCGACTTCATCCGGCGGCTGTTCGAGCTGGAGGTGCCGGAGGTGTCCGAGCGGATCATCGAGATCCGGGCCCTGGCCCGCGAGGCCGGCTATCGCACCAAGATCGCGGTGTCCTCGATTGACAGCAAGGTGGACGCGGTGGGCGCGTGCGTGGGCGTGCGCGGCAGCCGGATCAAGAACATCGTGGTCGAACTGGGCGGGGAGAAGATCGACATCGTGCGCTGGAACGAGTCCAGCCAGATCCTGATCACCAACGCGCTGAAGCCGGCGGAAGTGATGGAGACCGCGCTCTGTTTCGAGCTGGGCCGGGCCACGGTGGTGGTGGCCGAGGACCAGTTGTCGCTGGCCATCGGCAAGCGCGGGCAGAACGTGCGGCTGGCGGCGCGGCTGACCGGCTGGGACATCGATATCCTCACCCCGACGGAATACAACAAGGGCCTGGACAACCTCGAGAAGGCTCTCATCCAGGTCGAGGGGATGGACAACGAGAAGCTCGACAAGCTGGTGGCGATGGGCATCATCTCGGTGCAGGATGTCGAGGAGATCGGCATCGAGCCGCTGACCAACGAGCCGCTGAGTTTCAGCCCGGAAGTCGCGGCGTTGGTGGTGGCGGGGGCCGCGGAAGCGGTCAAGGTCCTGGCCGCGGAGGCAGTGAAGGAGAAGGAGCGGCTGGCTGCGGAGAAGGCGGCGGCGGCACTGGCCGGCGAGTCCGGAGAGGGCGAGTCGGCGGAGGGCAAGCCGGCGGAGGGCGAGAGCGAGGCCGGTTCGTCGCCTGAGCCTGAGATCGACGATGTCCTCGGCGTGGGCATGCTGTCGGCGGAGTCCGGCGGCGGGCAGACGGCCGCGGAGTCCCCCGTGGAACCGGCGGCGGAAGCGGATGGGCCGCTTTCGGAGTCGAGTGAGCCCGCCGAATCGAATGAGTCAAGTGAGCCGGTGCCTGATACCAAGGCGACTGAGGACGACGGGCCGACGCCTGCGTGATGGCAGGCCGCGTCGCGACCATGCTCGAACCGGGCGTGGTGCGGTCGGAATGAAGGGCATGGGTATCAGACGAGTCCCTGGAGAATTCTTTTGTCGGATAAACTGAGGATACACACGCTGAGCAAAGAGCTGGGTGTTACCAGCAAGGCGATCCTCGAGAAGTGCAAACGCGAGGGCATCGCCGGCGTGACCAATCACATGTCCACCCTGTCGGCCGGTCTGGTGGAGACGATCCGCGAGTGGTTCACCACGGGGGAGTCGCACACCGCGGTGGAGACGGCCGCTCCGGTGGACCTGGAGAAGGCCAAGTCCCAGCGCCGACGGCGCAAGAAGCCCGATTCGGCCGCGCCATCGACTGAAGATGACACCGACGAGCAGACGTCAACGGACCAGGAGACCGCGGCGGAAGCCGCTCAGACCGGCACGCCGGCTCCGGACACCGCGGAACAGGCCGAGCCCCAGGTTCCTATGACCGACGTGGCGGTGGCTGAGCCGCCGATCAGCGAGGAGGCGTCGCCCGTCGAGCCGGCGGCACAGGAGCCCCCGGCGGTCGACGCGGGCGCGCTGGCGGCGGAATTGGTCCAGGAGGCTCCGCAGGCGACCGCGGCGCCGGCTCCGCCTCCGCCCAAGCTGGCGCCGGCGGGTCCGCAGAACGTCCCGGCACCAGCCCAGATGAAAGGCCCTCGGGTCGTGCGCGTGGAGAAGCCGGATCCGGTGGCTCGCCCCGCTCCGCGCATGCCCATCCGTCCGACGCCTCCGGAACCCGGTGAACCACCGGCGACAGGCGGCCGGCCGCGCGGTCGAGGCCGGGGCACGGACAAGGAAGAGGCCGATCGCAAGCGGCAGCGGGTCAATCCGCGCCGATCGGTCGGTTCAGTGTCGGAGGTGGGCGAACGGCTGAAGGAGTGGAACGATCGCGACCTGCTGGAGCGTCAGGAGCGTCTGCAGCAGGCCAGCGGGCGCGGCATTCACACCCGGCGGGCGCTGGAGAAGAAGGCGGGCGCGAGTCCCGGCCGGGTCGCTCCGCGGAAGACCAAGGCCCAGGTGAACGAGCCGATCCGGATGCACGAGCTGTGCGCGGCGACCGGCATCGGCTACATGCAGCTTTTCCCCAAGCTCAAGAGCGAACACAACCTGGTCATCACCCGCAACACGGTGATCCCCACCGAGATCGCCCAGACGGTGATGCTCGACTACGGGGTCGAGCTGGAGGTGGTCAGGCCCAAGACCGAGCTGGACAAGCTGAGGGACGAATTCGTCGAGCGGGAACGCCCCAGCCCGCAGCCGCGTCCGCCGGTGGTGACCATGCTGGGGCACGTCGACCACGGCAAGACCAGCCTGCTGGACGCGATCCGCAAGACGTCGGTGGCCGACGGCGAGGCCGGCGGCATCACCCAGCACATCGGCGCCTACCGCGTGGAGCGCGAGGGCATGTCGGTGACTTTCCTGGACACGCCGGGCCACGAGGCCTTCACGGCGATGCGGGCCCGGGGGGCGAACATGACCGACGTGGTGGTGCTGGTGGTGGCGGCCGACGACGGGCTGATGCCGCAGACCATCGAGGCGATCAACCACGCCAAGGCGGCGAAGGTCAACATCGTGGTGGCGCTGAACAAGATCGACCTGCCCGGGGTGGACGTGAACAAGATCTACGGGCAGTTGTCCGAGCATGAGCTGACTCCGACGGAGTGGGGCGGCGACACGGACGTGGTCAAGACCTCGGCCACCACCGGGCAGGGCATCGACGAGCTGATTCAGCACCTGGCGACCCTGACCGAGCTGCTGGATCTCAAGGCCGACCCGACCGTTCCGGCGACCGGCTCGGTGATCGAGTCGCAGATGCAGACGGGCATCGGCGTGGCCACCCGGGTGCTGGTCCGGGAGGGCACGCTGCGCAACGGCGATTACCTGGTGTGCGGTCCGGCCTCGGGCCGGGTGCGCATGATGCGCGACGACAAGGGCCGCTCGGTCCGGGAGGCGCTGCCGGGGACGCCGGTGGAGGTGGCCGGCCTGGATGAAGTGCCCAATGCTGGCGACAGCTTCTATCAGGTAGAGAGCGCCCAGCGGGCCAAGGAGGTGGCCGCGGTCGTCCAGGAGATGCGCCGCCAGGATTCCATGGTCAAGATCCGCAAGCCGCAGACGCTGGAGGATCTGTTCCAGCACCGGGAGGGCGGGGAGCTGCCCGAGCTGGCGGTGATCATCAAGGCCGACGTGCAGGGCTCGGTGGACGCGCTGCTCAAGACGCTGGGGGATATCCCCAGTGACCAGGTGCGGCTGGTCTTCCTGCACACCGGCGTGGGCGGCATCACCGAGGGCGACGTGGTGCTGGCGGAAGCGTCCGGGGCGGTGGTGGTCGGCTTCAACGTCACCGCCGAGGCCGGAGCCCAGAGGCTGGCCGACACGTCCGGCGTGGACATCCGCAGCTACCGGGTCATCTACGAGCTGGTGGACGACATCCGGCGGGCCCTGGAGGGTCTGCTGCCGCGTGAGCAGAACGAGGAGACCCGGGGCAAGGCCGAGGTTCGCAACACCTTCCGCGTCTCGCGGGTGGGCATGGTGGCCGGCTGCATGGTCACCGACGGGGTCATCCAGCGGTCGCACAACGTGCGCGTGATCCGCAACGGGGTGATCATCATCCCGACCGAGGAGGACGTGAAGCGCCGGCGCCATCGGTCCATCGCGTCGTTGCGGCGGTTCAAGGACGACGCCCGCGAGGTTCGGGCGGGGATGGAATGCGGCATCCGGGTGGAGAACTTCGATGACGTGAAGGAAGGCGACCGGCTGGAAGCGTACGAAGTGATCGAGACGGCCAGGAAACTCTGATCGTCGGACTGGTGCCGCGGGCGGCAGGATGGGCGGCATGGTTGTCGGGGTGCTGCGGTTGAGGCTGGCGGTGTACGAGTCCACCTCGTTGAAGGACAAGCGGCGGGTGGTCAAGGGACTGAAGGACCGGCTGGGCGGCGAATTCAACGTCTCGATCGCCGAGATCGGTTCACTGGACCATCGCCAGCAGGCTGAACTGGCGGTGGCGATGGTGGGCAACGACCATACATTCGTGGAGAGCTGTCTCCACAAGATCGTGGATCAGTTGCGCAGGCACCCGTCGGCGTCGCTGGTGGATTTCGAGGTGGAGCTGCTCTAGCGGCGCCGCCGGTGTGGATGTGGGTGGGAGTCCGGCGTTACCGGGCGTCGCCCGGGATTTGGCTATGAAGTTTCGACCTGAACGCGTCGCCAACGTCATTCGCCGGGTGGTCAGCGACGCCATCGCCGGCAAACTGAGCGATCCGCGGATCGCCCCGCTGGCCAGCATCACCCGCGTGGAGGTCTCCGCGGACCTGGAGCACGCGAAGGTGCATGTCAGCGTGGTGGGCGAGTCGTCAAAGGGCCGGCGGACGATCGACGGGCTGAAGTCGGCGGCCGGCGTGGTGCAGCGGCTGGTGGCGGCGGAGCTGAGCATCCGCACCTGCCCGCGGCTGTCGTTCCATCTGGACGAATCCCTGAAGCGGGCCGCCGAGACCATGCAGATCATCGAGGCCTCCATGGCCGAGATCACCCGGGACGAAGTGGATCATGACGGCGACGAGGCGCCGGAAGGGCGGTCCGGAGAGCAGGCATGAAGCACGGCAGCGAGTATGCCAAGCGGATCAAGCGGCTGTTTGCCCAATGGGTGAAGAAGCACGGTCGCGCGGCGGCGTCGGAGCCCACCGATCCGATCGAGCAGCTCGTGGTGGCGATCCTGAGCCAGTCGACGTCCCGCACCAGGGCCGAGGCGGTGTTCAAGCGGCTTCGCCTGCAGATGGTGGACCTGAACGAGCTGCGGGTGACTCCGCCGATGGAACTCGGTGACGAGATCGGCGATGAGCTGCCCCAGGCGAAGGAGAAGGCCCAGCAGATCGTGGACGCGCTGAACGCGGTGCGCCGCCGGCAGGATGCGCTGGACCTGTCCTTTCTTCGCCAGCGCGGGCGGCGCGAGGCGCGCGAGTATCTCGAGGCCCTCGAGGGGGTCAACCGGGCGGTGGCCGCGAGCGTGGTGCTGTTCAGCCTGGGCGGGCACGCCATTCCGGTCGACGATCTGACCATGTACGTGCTGCGGAAAGAGGATCTGGTCGAGCCGACGGCGTCGCCGGAGGAAGTTCAGGCGTTCCTGGAGCGGAACATCGCGGCGTCGGACGGGCCGCTGTTCGCCGAACTGTTGAGCCGATACGTGAACAGCAAGGCTCCGAAGATGAGCGCCGAGAAGATGCGTGAGTCCCTGTACGGTCCCGCGGTCACACCGGCCTCCGCGCCGGTCGAGGCCCGGGCCCCGGCGCGGGTGGCGGAAGCCGAGCCCGCAGCGGAGAATCCGCCGAGTACTCCCGCGAAGAAAAAGACGAGCAAGCCGGCCCGCACCCCGGCGGCGGCGAAGCGGTCTCCCGCGGGCGCCCGCGCCCCGGCGAAGAAAGCCCGGGGCACGGCCCGATTGAAGGCCAAGAAGGGTTGAGAGGAGACGGGTTTTGAGCGATCAGAAGGTTCTGACCATCGGTATTCCCAAGGGCTCGCTGGCGGATTCCACGGTGGATCTGTTCAGCCGGGCGGGATTCACCATCAACATTTCGTCGCGCGGATACTACCCGTCGATCGACGACCCCGAGCTGCGCTGCGTCTTGTTCCGGGCCCAGGAAATGAGCCGCTACGTCGAGGACGGCGTGCTCGACGCGGGGCTGACCGGTTTCGACTGGATCCGCGAGAACGGCAGCGACGTGCACGAGGTGTGCGAGCTGATCTATTCCAAGGCCACCAGCCGTCCGGCCCGCTGGGTGCTGGCGGTGCCCAACGAAAGCGACGCCCGGAAGCCTGAAGATCTTGAAGGGGGAGTCATCTCGACCGAGCTGATCAGCGTGACCCGGGAGTACTTCAAGGGCAAGGGTATCAACGTCCGGGTGGAGTTCAGCTGGGGCGCGACCGAGGTCAAGGCCCGGCTGGTCAGCGGCATCGTCGAACTGACCGAGACGGGCTCGTCGCTGCGCGAGAACAACCTGCGGATCATCGACGAGATCCTCACCTCCACCACGCGGTTCATCGCCAACCGGAAGGCTTACGAGGATCCCTGGAAGCGTGAGAAGATCGAGGGGCTGGCCCTGCTGTTGCGCGGCGCCATCGAGGCCCGGGCCAAGGTGGGCCTGAAGCTCAACGTCTCGCGGGAGAACCTGTCCAAGGTGATCGGCGTGCTGCCGGCGGAGCGGTCGCCGACCATCTCCTCGCTGGCCGACGAGGGCTACGTGGCCGTGGAAGTGATCCTGGAGGCGGTGGTGGAGCGGACCATCGTGCCGCAGCTTCAGAAGGCGGGTGCCTCGGGGATCATCGTCTACCCGCTCAACAAGGTCATCCCGTAACCTTCATCGCCTGAGTTTCCCGGCGTCCGGGGGCGGGTCCGGTGTTCCGCGGCGACCCGCCGGTGCCGGGGTATAA